>CAIYNH010000524.1 GCA_903927495.1 uncultured beta proteobacterium | reverse complement strand
CGGTATGCTGTGTTTGGCGGCAATCGCATTGATGGCGTCCATATCTGCGCACTGCCCATAAAGGCTGACCGGAATAATGGCTTTCGTACGCGGTGTGATGGCGGCTTCGAGCAGCGCGGGGTCCAGGTTATAGGTGCGCGGGTCGATATCCACATACACTGGTTTGGCACGCAGCAGGGCAACGGTTTCGGCGGTAGCGATGTAGGTAAAACCGGGGGTGATTACCTCGTCACCCGGGCCTATGCCCAGCGCCATCTGGGCTATTTGCAGAGCGTCGGTGCCGTTAGCTACGCTAATGCAGTATTTGGCGCCGGTGTAGGCGGCAAGTTTTTCTTCTAGCTCGGCTACTTCGGGGCCGAGGATGTATTGACCGTGATCCAGTACACGCTGGATACCGGCGTCTATTTCAACTTTCAAGCGTCGGTATTGACTTTTCAGGTCGCAGAACTCCATTTGTCTTCTATCTTTCTACGCTAAGGCAGTCAGCAAGTAGTACATATTTGACTGCTGTTTGAGGGCATATCGCATGGGTGTTGCCCTGAAGTGGCAAATCAAGTCGCTCGCCAAACTCGCTCATCCATCCGATTTGCTTGGCGGGTACACCGGCGATGAGGGCGTATGGTTTAACGTTGCGGTTGATGACTGCGCCAGCAGCTACAAAGGCGTACTCACCTATAGTGATGCCGCACACCACCGTGCAGTTGGCGCCCAGGGTTACACCACGTTTGACCAAGGTGTTGCGGTATTCGCCTTTGCGGTTTACGGCGGAGCGGGGGTTGTACACATTGGTGAAAACCATGCTGGGGCCGCAGAACACGTCGTCTTCCAAAGTGACGTTGTCATATACCGAGACATTATTTTGTATCTTGCAGTTGTTGCCGATCACGACGCGGTTGCCAACAAATACGTTTTGACCGAACGAACAATCGCGACCAATTTTGGCGCCACCGCAGATGTGTACCCAGTGCCAGACACGGCATCCGTCGCCAATTTCGGCACCGTCGTCAACGATGGCCGTTGGGTGAATGGTGGTGCTCATCAATGTAACTTAATAGTCAAGCGGCAAGGCAACCCGCTTGCCATCGCGGGACGACAGGTACATGGCAATGAGCAGCTCCAGTGTTTTAAGGCCTTCGCGGCCATCGGTTTCTGGTTCGGCTTCGCCACGCAGGGTTTTGATGACGTTACCGTAATAGAGCGGATGGCCAAAGCCGTAGATCGAGGTGGTTTGGTAGCTGGTGCTGGCAATTTCTGCGTCTTCTGCTCGCGTGTCGGCAAATTGCCATGTTTGGATTTCGTTGACCGCAACGCCACCAATGCGCACTGTGCCTTTTTCTCCAAGTATGGTGATACTGCCTTCCATGTTCTTGGGGTAGGTAAGCATGGTGACATTGACCGTACCCATAGCGCCGCTGCGCCAGCGCACAGCCGCTACACCGCTGTCTTCCACCTCGATGTCGCGAGCTTGGGTGGCTGTATAGGCCATAACGCTTTCCACCGGACCGATCATCCAGTCGAGCAGGTCAATGTAATGGCTGGCCTGATTCATGAAGGCGCCGCCGTCAAACTCCCAGGTACCACGCCATTTGGCGCTGTCGTAATATTCTTGTGGGCGAGTCCAGAACACATTCATTGCCACAGAATAGATTTTTCCAAAACGACCTTGCTCAACGGCGTGTTTTAGTAGTTGCAGCGTAGCATTACGTCGATTTTGTTTAACTACAAAAAGACGCACATTGGCCTCATCGCAAGCTTGAACCATGCGCACGCCGTCGTGCCAACGGGTAGCCATGGGTTTCTCGGTCATCACGTGGCGGCCGGTTTGGGCCACCTGTATAGCTTGTGCGGGGTGCAGACCGCTTGGGGTTGTTAAAATCACGATGTCAGCGGTTGTGCATTTGAGCAGTTTGGTCAGGCTGGGGTGGCCGATGGCTTTGGTGCGAGCAACAGCTTGCGCCAAAGCGCTGGCGTCCACATCGCAGATGTCAACCAGTTCGACGCTGTCAGCGTGTTGTTCCATGGCCCCGAAGTGGTTGGCGGCGATGCGGCCGCAGCCCACTAAAGCAAGGCGAATTTTGCGGCCTGTTATGGGGGGGTAGTTGTACATGAGAATAGTTGCTACAGACGGAAGACGGTAAAGCCTGCCTGGGCAAGCGCATGTCGGTCGAACAGGCTCTTGAGGTCGGCTATCACGGGCTTGCCGGGTTTGCAAATAGACACCAATTGGGCGGGCGTGAGGCTGCGGTATGCGTTGTGCCCTACGGCCACCACCAGCGAATCCACCGGCTTTTCTGCGTTGACTTCGCCAAGGGTCAGGCCATACTCGTGCAGCACTTCATCTCTGTCTGCAACAGGGTCAATAACTTGCACGGTGACGCCCCAGCTTTCAAGTTCATGCACCAGGTCGACGATCTTGCTGTTGCGTATGTCGGGGCAGTTTTCTTTAAAGGTGACGCCCAGTACACCTACTGTGCTGCGAGCCACGTCGATGCCGTTGACCAGCATGCGCTTGATGAGGCTACGCGCCGCGTAGCGAGCCATGTTGTCGTTGATACGACGACCTGCCAGAATAACTTGTGGGTTGTAACCTACCTCTTCTGCCTTGTGCGTAAGGTAATAGGGGTCCACGCCAATGCAATGCCCGCCCACCATACCGGGCCTGAAGTGCAGAAAGTTCCACTTGCTACCCGCGGCCTCGAGAACCTCAAGTGTGTCGATGCCAAGACGATCGAAGATAACAGATAGCTCGTTGACCAAGGCAATATTGAGGTCGCGCTGAGTGTTCTCGATGACCTTTGCGGCCTCTGCCACCTTAATGCTGGCGGCTTTGTGGGTGCCCGCCGTAATGATGCTGCTGTAAAGGGCATTGACCGCCTCCGCTACCTCGGGCGTGCTGCCACTGGTGATCTTCTTGATCGTAGTCAGCGTGTTGACTTTATCGGCCGGAACAATGCGTTCGGGGGAGTAGCCGCAGAAGAATTCAGTGTTGAATCTCTTGCCGCTGAACTTTTCTAGAACTGGCACACAGACCTCTTCGGTGGCGCCTGGGTAGACCGTGGATTCGTAAATGACGACGGCATTGGTCGGCATGGCACGGCCTACAGTCTCGCTGGCTTTTATGAGAGGCGTCAGGTCCGGCCGATTGGCCTTGTCCACTGGCGTAGGTACGGTAACGATGAACACTTGGCAAGCTTTGAGTTCATCAGGATTGTTGCTAAAGACTAATTGACTGGCAGATTTCAGCTGGTCTGGATTGACTTCAAGGGTGTGGTCCTGGCCCGACTGCAGTTCAGCAATGCGAGTTGCGTTAATGTCGAAGCCCAGTACGGGTCGCTTTTTTCCGAATTCCACAGCGAGCGGGAGGCCGACGTAGCCCAGGCCGATGATGGCGATTTTTGCGGTTTCTAGTTGCATGGTGGGGTGAGTTTTGTGGATCCCGGCCTTCGTCGGGATGACAGGCCAATTATTTGCCTACGGCTTTGACCCAGGCTTGACGCAGGCGTGAGATTTTCTCAGCTGTCGCGGGAGTCCTGACAGCGACTCGCAATGCCTGGCGAACAAAGATAAAGAGCAGCAATGCCAATCCGCTGGCGAGTGTGGTCAGCATGGATATTTGTATTTTGTTGGGCTTGCTCTTTCGCTCCGGGGGTTGCGCTGTGTCTACCACCTGGTTGACAGCGCCTTCGCGTGATTCATCAAGTTTTGCCACTTCAAATTGCCGGGCGTAGAGTTCAAACAGAGATTCTTGGTACCTCACTTCTCGGTACCGGCCTAGGTAGTCGGCCTCGTCGGCGTTGGGGCTTCCTGAGGTCCCCTCTGCTTTGGCAAGCTGAGCCCTGAAGGCCGTGAGCTCGTTCAGGGCCTGTTTGAATTCGGGCGCCGAGTCAGCCAGATAGCCGCGCATGCTGGCCAGTTTGACTTCTTGCGCGGTAATTTGGGCCTGCAATTGTGCTACGGCAGATACTGCTGCACCGTTCAATTTAAGAATAGAGTTATTGACACCACTCGCCTTCAAGTCTTGCTCAGCTTCGGTCAACTTGACTTTGGTGAGACTGACTTGTTTTTCAAAAAAAGCTCGACGTTGCTGGGCCTCGGTAATGGTCATGCGCCGGAGCAGGTGTCCCAATTCTTCAACGTAGGCATTTGCAAGTTGAGCCGCGACGACAGGGTCTTTATCGTCTACCTCTATCGCAATCAGTCCATCTTTGCCGTTGGTGATTTTGGTGAGATCTTCAAGCCGTTTGCGGGTATCTTGTCTGAATTTTTGATCATAGCGTTCAGACAGTTTAAAGCGGTCTATTAGAGCGTCAGCCAACGAGCGGCTCTTTAAAAAACCGACGAACTGGTCATTGGGATTTTTGACGCCCACTGCCGAGCCAGCAAAGCCGCTCAGAGCGCCCAAGCTCTTGACCAGTGCAGCCTCGCTGGTACTTTGTTGCTGGGGCGGCATGAATTTGGTGATGGCGGTGTAGGCGGGGGGGATGGCGAAGCTGATGGCTAGGGCAATTAGGCCGGCGGCTAGGGGGCCTAGGACTAGGAGGCGGAGGTTGTCGGCTACGACTTGAAGGAGGTCCAGGAGGCTGATTTCGTCGTCTTCGGGCGAAGGGGGACTGGATTGCGGGTCGGTGGAGGTCATTGTCTTAGGGTCTTGATGCCTACTGCGCCTAGGCCTAGTTGATAGAGGATGGCGGTCCAGTCTTTGGCGCCTTGGATGAAGGTGCTGTAAGCGGTGCGGCGGTCTATGATGCCGGGCACAAAGATGGAGTCGCCGGGGTTGAGTTTTTTGCCAGACTGGCTTGTGCCCCACAAGAAGCGACTGCTGGTGTTGCCTTCAACCGTGCCGTCGGCCCGGATGACCAGTAAATTGTCAGCGTCGGCGTCGCGCGTCAGGCCGGCTTTGTTAAGGTAGTCGCTTACCGTGTAGCTGGGTTTGTGCAAGAGGGAACTCTCTGCATACACCTCGCCAAAAATGCCCACAAAACTGGGGCGCTGGGGCACGCTGATGGTGTCGCCGTCTGCCAGAATGATGGGGGGCAGGTCCGGGTTTTCTGGGTCAAGCTCTAGTGCGATGCGGCCATTTGCCCTGAGGCTTTGCAGGCGGCTTAGCATGAGTTTTTGGCCGGTAATCTGGCTTTGCAGCGCAGTGCCTTTTTCTGTATCCAATGCATTTTGCAATGCGCCAGCGGTTTGCGAGTTGATTTCGGCCTCAAGCCGGCGTATGGATTTGTTCAGGTTTTCTTGCTGCTGGGCGCGGGTGGACTCGCGGCTAAATACCATGCCGTAAACAAAGGCGTTGTGGCTCAGGCCACCGGCGCGGCGGATGAGCTCTGGCAGGGTCTCGCCGGGCTGTATTTGATACACGCCCGGGGTCATGACTTCGCCGCTAAGGCGCACGTACTGGGTGCGCTTTTCTGCCGGTACCGCCAGGTCGTTGACGCTAAAGATGGTAACCACGTCGCCAGGCATCAAGCTCAGGTTGTTGGCTGGGTCCAGCTCTTTGATGGCCTTGGCAAGGCTGAATGGAATGAGCACACTGCGAACCTCTTTGGCGTCTAGCCGTTCAATAACGGCGTAGTCCCAATTGATTTCTTCAAGCAGGTTTTTGACGCTGTTGACGACACGGTCAACCGAGACTTTTCTTGCGGACTCGTTTTCCACCATATTGTTTTT
>CAIYNH010000523.1 GCA_903927495.1 uncultured beta proteobacterium | reverse complement strand
GAGATGCAGGGCGTGGTTGATGCCTCTGGGACTATGGGGCAGTTTGTTCTGACCGGTTCGCACAATCTGTCGCTGTTGTCCAGCGTGACGCAAAGTCTTGCAGGACGCACGGCGCTGGTCGAGTTGCTGCCGCTTTCCATTGCCGAGCTGCGTGATGCAAATTTGCTCGCGACTGATTACCCCCACCAATTGGTGAAAGGCTTCTACCCGGCCTTGTATGACCGGCCACTGGAGCCCTCTGAGTGGTTACAAAGCTATTTGATGACCTATGCCGAGCGGGATGCACGCGGGCTTGCGGCGATTCAAGACCTGGGCGCATTTCAGCGCTTCCTCAAGCTCACCGCAGCGCGCACCGGGCAACTGCTCAATATGCAGTCTTTGGCCAGCGATGCGGGTGTGTCCGACAAGACGGCCAAGCACTGGCTGTCGATTTTGGAGACCTGCTACCTGGTCCATTTTGTGCGCCCGCACTTTGCAAATTTTGGCAAGCGCCTGACCAAGAGTCCCAAGCTCTATGTGACAGACGTGGGCTTGGCTTGCGCGCTTCTGAGTATTGAGACAGCGAGTCAGGTGCAACACCACCCGCTTCGGGGAGCATTGTTTGAAACCATGGTGGTGAACGAGTTTTTAAAAAACCGAAGTAACGCGGGCACGCGAGCGCCCTTGTACTTTTGGCGTGACAACATTGGCACCGAGGTCGATTTGATTCTGGAGCGCGGTAATGAACTCGCCGCAGTGGAGATTAAATCCGGCATCACCGTGGCCAGCGACGCGTTCGGCAATTTGAGGAAATGGCAAAAATACGCACAAGAGCGCGGTAACTTTTCGGCCATTTACCCGGGACTGGTGTACGGTGGCAGCGCACGGTACACCCGCGAAGGCGTCGATGTGATGCCCTGGAATGGTTTGTGACTCGGCCTTGGGCGACCTAAAACACCCGCCCCACCTGCCGTCGGTCGAGCGTTTGCGAAGGCAGTTCGCCAAATTGGCGCCGGTAGTAGCGCGCAAAGTCACCCAAATTTGGAAAATAGGCAACCGCCAGGGATGTAACCGATTCGAAAGGTTCTGCTCTCAGGAGTTTGGCGCGAATGGCGTGCAGTTTTTGCTCGGTCAGCCACTGCTTGGGGGTGCAGCCCAAATGTTTTTTAAATGCCAGTTGCAGGCTGCGCGCCGACAGTCCGCTGAACGCCTCCAGATCCGTCAGCGTCAGTCCAGCATCCAGATGTGCGTGCATGTAGCCGCACAGATGCTCCAGGCGCGCTGCACTGGCCGTGGAGCGGGGGAGGTCAGCCTGGCTCAGAAATACTTCAGGCCGTAACATCATGACGATGTGGCGAAAGAGAATGTCTTGCACGCCCAATTGGGTCAACACCTTGGCGTCGCGCTGATACAAGTCTATGAGTGTGCCAAGGTGCTTCAAAACCGTGCTGAAAGGTTGGCCAGCTACCGTCAGCGAGGTAAGGCGCGAATTCTCCAGTTTCAGGTCAATGGCGGCGTTGGCAGGCAGGCCGAGCATGGCAAGCGCTGTTTTTTCCAGCATCTGGGGTTCAAACTGAAGTAAGAGATGATGGATCCCATCACTTCCGCCCACAAATTTGCCACTATTCTCCGGAAGATAAAGACTGCCCTGACCGAGGCCATAATGAAACGGCTGACCTTCCACTGAGTACTTGATTCCACCGGAGAGGGGGATCATCAGCGTTGCGCCGTGGACCCCTGTCCGGTCAATAGTGGTTGGGGACATGGCAATCGCTGTCAGCTGCATCGACTCCAACTTGAAGGAACTGAACTTGCAACTGAATGCGCTTGGACTGCCAATCGGATCGTAAGCATTCACCCCCGGTCTGATCTGGTTCATGCAGTCCACCAAGGCCGTGTGATTGGTATACCTCATGGCATCACTTTCGCCAAAAAGCAGCGCAGGGGAGGTTTGGGGCGTATCGGTTAGGCTCATTTTTACACTAATGTCTTTTCCGAATGATGGTATCAACCGTCCAAGCTTGATGCCTCATGGCTTATCCAACCCCGGCTCGGTTCGATGAGCATTGACATATTCGGGAAGTGTCACATTGATGCGGCTCTGATAGCGTTTGACAGCGCCTTTGAAAAAATGCAGTGCAGCTGCGTCAACATGCAACGTGATTTGCTGCTTGTTTTCACTGGGCCGCATCATGCCCGGTCGCGTCCGTTGTACCCGCGCAGTTTAACGGGTGTTTTACTTGCCTTCACTATTTTTGGGCAGGGGACAAACAAGTTGATCACCATGGAGATGTTGGGAAGAATTCGACGCATGCATCTACGCGACAAGTTGTCGCTGCATGAAATAGCCAAGCGCACAGGGCTATCGCGCAACACGGTTCGCAGTTGGCTCAGGACGCCAGAATGCCCGCAGCGTAAATTCCCGCCAGAAAGAAAACCTACCATTACCTAGCAACCATTACTCAAGTGGGTAGGGTGCCGTTTTGGCTTGCTACTCAGGCCGCCATGGTCGCCTGTTTAAACAGCGGTGCAAGTGCAGGATTGCTTTTGAGTTTGACCCCGGCATCCCACAGGTCAACTGCCTGTTGCATGCTGAGCCAACTCTCAGGCGTGCCACCTACGGCACTGGAAATGCGGATTGCCATTTCAGCAGTCACGGCCTTCTCTTCATGCAGCAGATGAGAAACGGTTTGACGGCTGACCATAAGCCGATTGGCCAGTTCGATTTGAGTCCAGCCTAGTTCGGGCAAGACATCTTCGCGCAGCACGGCGCCGGGATGCGTGGGCTTGCGGTTCGGGTTTCGTAGCGACTTCATCAGTGGTAGTCCTCCAAATTAACATTTACTGCATCTTGACCATCAAACTCAAAGGTGATCCGCCAGTTACCGGAAACTGAAACCGCGAGTTCGCCTTTTCTATCCCCTTTGAGCGCATGGAATTTGTACCCAGGCAAATCCATGTCCTTGGCTTCGCGGGCGGCATCCAACCTGTCCAGCATCCGCTCAATGCGGGAGCCATGCTGAACAGGCACACCTTTGTGGCTGCCTTTGGTAAAAAAGAGTTCCAAACCCTTGTGCTTGAAGGTCGCGATCATAGGCAGAAAGTGTAAACAGGTAATTTACTTTGTCAATCAAAGCTTTCCCAATAAAACTTAAGGCGCCCCCCAGCTTCGTGTCTCTCAAGATTTTCGTTCGCGG
>CAIYNH010000522.1 GCA_903927495.1 uncultured beta proteobacterium | reverse complement strand
TGGGGTAAATCCCCAGGCCGTCCAACACGCTTTTGGCCTCCTGACCTACGCTGCCGGACTCGGCGTTGCCAATAATGACTATCAGATCTTTGCGCAACAATTCGTGCGGATCTGACTTGACCTGCTTCGGGTTGCCCTTTTGCACCACCAAGGCCATTTGGTTGTAGCCCACGTTGACAAACTCACCCAACAGACCTTCATTGATGTGTTTAGCCCGGTAAGAAGGCTCGCCCGGCAAATACCAGTCTCCTTTGCCACTTTTTTTGGCGGACTGGTAGAGGTCTTCAGAACCGCCTTGGGCAATCAAAATTTTTACATTTTCGCGCTTTTCGAACAACTGGGCAATTTCGGTCATGGGTCGAACCATGGTGATACCGCAGTGCAACAGCAACTCGGGTTTATCTTGTGCCAGCACGCAAACACTTGACAGCAACGTCAAGACCACCAGTGTCACATTTCGAAGAATACATAGAAACATCACTAAACCTCTAACAGTAAGTCGATCTTAGATCCAATTAAACCATCCCAATACCGCTCCTGCACTCAACATCCAAAGCAAATGCAGTCTGGTTCGCCACACCAATACGGCAACTACTGCAGTCAGTAGCCACAGCGGCCAGTGTGCCGTGTCCGTCCCCTGGCTGAGGGTAAGGATCCAGCCAGTTGCAATCAATAGCGCGACCACCACCGGGGCCATGCCCTGTTTGAAAGCGCGCACGGCACGAAGTTCACGGTTTTGATGGCCCCAGCGTGAGGCGGCAAAGGTCAGCGTGGTGCTGGGCAGCAAAATACCCAGCATGGCCAGCAGCACTCCCAATCCAGCATAAGCCCAGGCTTGCCATCCCGCGTGTAAACCGCCACCTGCGTTCAGACCCACCTGCCAACCCAGTAACGCGACAAACAGCAAATTCGGTCCTGGCGCTGCCTGGGCCAGTGCAATCGAGGCATTGAACTGGCTATCGAGCAGCCAGTGCTGCTGCGTGACCAAGTAGCGCTGCATGTCTGGCACGGTGGTGATAGCGCCACCTATGGCCAGCAGCGACAAGGCCATAAAGTGCATCAGCAAGGCCAGCCAGTCGGCAGAGTTCATGATGATTGTCATACGGCAGAATCTGCTGGTTAAGTGGCACCAAGACGGTGGTAAGCCCACAGGCCCGCACCTCCGCCAACCACTGCCAGCACCCAAATGAGTGGCACCCGCAGTAATGCAATTGCTACAAATGTTACAGCGGCAATAGCCCAACACCATTGCATTCCAAGCACATTTTTCTTCAAAGCCACAAGCAGTTTGAGGCCCGTGGCGGCAATCATGCCGGCCGCCACCGCACCCATGCCACGCAGTGCTCCCTGCACTTGGGGCATATCCGATACGCCGGCAAACAACACGGCCAGGATTAGCACAATCAGTAGCGGAAAAGTCAACATACCCGCCAGCGCCGCCATGCCACCACGCACGCCAAAGTAGCGGTCACCAATCATCAACGACAAATTAACGACGTTGGGTCCTGGTAAAACTTGTGCCACGGCCCAGTCTTCCACAAACTCCTCGCGGGTCAACCATTGTTTTTTGTCCACCAGTTCGCGCTGTACCACTGCAACCACACCGCCAAAACCCTGCAAAGCGAGCCAGGTAAAGGCCCAAAACAGTTCGTGCAAAGAACCGGGCTGCGCGAAAGTGCGGGGCACTTGCGGCTGGGTGCTGTCCGGTGAGTCTGGTGGGGTGGTCGGCATGAATGATGTAAATCGGTATGGCTGGTGTTAAAAGAAGTGGAATCTGATTACGCATGCTCAATAGTGAATTGTTGCAGCACCCATTGGATCACGCCATCGTTTTGGCACATTTCCAGGTGGCCCAGACCCTTGAACTCTGTGATGTCAGCGCCTTCGAGCACCTGATCGCGCTGCGGAAACACAATATTGTCTTGATGCGTCAACGCGATATGCATCAAGGCCCGGATGGCGCTGGTCTCGCTGCATTGCAGGGCTTTCAGCCAGGGGCTGTGCCAAATCATTTGCGCCCCATTTGGGGTCGGTGAGAGTTTGGCGATTTGTGTGCCCATGTGGGGCGTACCCAAGGTGATGACGCGCGCCACACGGTGACTGCCGTGGGAGCGCATCCAGGCGCGAATCGCCAAACCCCCCATGCTGTGCCCGATCAGTACCACTTTGGTGGTACCGGTTTCTCGCAGCAGCGTTTGTACCGCTTGCTCTATGGGCTGTGCATAGTTGTCAATCGAAGTGAAAAGCGGCTCCAGATTGATCGCCAGCACCGGATGGCCCGAGCGCCGCAGTACCCGGGCCAGTTTGTCCCAAACCCGGTGATTGCAAATGTAGCCATGCACCAACAACACCGGCAAACGGCTGTCACCACGAGCCCACTTGGTGTCAGCGTCTGGCATCAACATCTCAGGCTGTCGGCGAGTCCACGGCAACTGGAAACAAAATATTTGCAAGGCCGCAACAAATTCGCCCAAGAAGGCCTGCCACCACAAGTCCGGGTCATGCTGCGCGCGAGATTTGAACATGGTGTAGCCAATCACCATGAATTGCAGCAGCAATGGCAGCAGCACTGCACCCACGGTAATCGGCAACAGGGCCACTTGAGCCATCGACTCCGCAAAATATGCACCCAATAGCGCTCCGGCGACAACTTGGAACAGGTACAGACGGCGTAACAGGCTGGCGAGCATGGTGATTTTCCTGAATATTTGGCCAGTGCAGAGTATGCCAGCGCTGGCCAGCGACTGTGCCTGTGCGAGACTCTGATTGCCCCGATTTTTCTGAAAGATGCTGTCATGCCCCAACTTTTAAGCCTGCAAATTTCCCGCGCCCGGCGCGTCATGATCAACGGCCGCAGTGTGCTCACTGCCATTCACAAGCAAGCTGTGAATGGTCCGGTTCCAGTCAATCGATTGGGGCTGGCAGGAGACGAGCAGGCTGATTTGTCAGTGCATGGTGGCCTAGACAAGGCCGTTTATGCCTACCCCACCGAGCACTACCCGTTCTGGGTCCAAGCCAGGCAGGAGGCTGACGTGAGTCGCATTGACGACGCGCTACCGTTCGGTTCAATGGGCGAAAACCTGAGCCTGCAAGGGTTGCTGGAGCAAGAGGTGTGGGTGGGTGATGTGCTCAGGTTTGCCCATTGCGTCTTGCGCATAACCCAGCCGCGTGAGCCTTGTTACAAGTTCAATGCGGCCCTTGGCTTTTCGGCTGCGGCCAAGGCGATGGCACAAAGTGGCTTTTGCGGTTTTTATCTGGCCGTCGATCAGGCCGGACAATTGAGTCCGGGTGAATCGTTTGAATTGTTGGCGGGGCCGCGTCAATTGGGGCTACCGGCGATGTTCAAGGCAAAAATGTTGAAACACTTACGGTGATTCAAATAGCTATAATATTAATAGCTGCCAATGCATGCTGCTATTGAGTCAGTGAGCAATTGTTTGCTTAATCAGTAAATCAATTTTGGCATCTTTTTCTTGCCATAACTGGTTCACCCACTGCTGGCAAGTCAGGCGCAAAGCCTGCTCGCTGGTTTGCCCCGGAAGTGGCTGGGCGACTGGCACCGGCAGGGTGCGCGCCAGCACCGAGACTTGGGGCACTCGGCCTTGCAAAAACTGCCAAAAATTGGGTGTGCCGCCAGGGTAAACGATGGTGATGTCGAGCACGGCACCAAATTTTTCACCCATGGCATCAAGCGCCAGCGTGATGCCGCCGGCCTTGGGTTTAAGCAGGTGCAAGTAGGGCGATTGTTGACGCTTTTGTTTGGCCGGGCTGCAACGAGTGCCCTCCAGGAAGTTCATCACGCTGGTGGGAATCAGCGCGTATTTTTCGCAGGCGGCGCGGGTAGTGGCGGCATCCTTGCCACGTTCTTCGGGGTGCTGTTGCAAATACGCCTCGCTACGCCTGCGCATGAACGGGAACTCTAGCGCCCACCAGGCCAATCCCATGATGGGTACCCAGATCAGTTCTTTTTTTAGAAAAAATTTCAGCAGCGGAATGCGCCGGTTCAAGACGTGTTGCAGAACCAAAATATCGACCCACGACTGGTGATTGCAGACCACCAGGTACCATTGCTGGCGCGCCAGGTCGTCAATGCCGCTTACCTGCCAGCGCATGGGTTGCGTCAAACGCATCCAGCCGCTATTGCCAGCAATCCAGGCCTCTGCGATGCGTAGCAGGATTGGGTCAATGCCCAAGCGCACAGCCTGGAACGGCAGCACCAGCTTGATCAACGAAAACAACAGCAAAATTGGCACCCAAAATAAAATATTCAGCAGCATCAGCGTTGCCGCGATGCTGCCGACCAGCGGCGCAGGAATGATTTGTTGCATGGTAGATGTGATATTTTTGTGACGCTTAGGTAACGGCAGACGCTATTTTCAGGGATGATTCAGGTATGACTACCACGAACTTACCCGAATCATCAACGATTGCACCGCAGCCATTGCAAGTGGCATTGATTGGCTATGGAAACGCCGGGCGAATTTTTCACGCACCCTTGATTTCAGCTGTGTCTGGCTTCGAATTTGCATGCATCTGCTCCAGTCAGCCCGAGGCGGTGTTGGCTGACTGGCCGCATGTGCGCTGCGTTGCCACGCCCGAGGCTATCTTTGCCGACCCCAGCATCGACTTGGTCGTGATCGCCTCGCCCAATCCCAGTCATTACCCGCTGGCACTGGCGGCACTGCACGCCGGCAAGCATGTGGTGGTGGACAAACCTTGCAGCGTGACGCTGGCAGAGACCGAACATCTGCTGTCAGTTGCACAAGAGCTGGGCAGGGTACTCACAGTTTTTCAAAATCGACGCTTCGATTCAGACTTTTTGGCCTTGCAACAGGTACTGGCCAGTACCCAGTTGGGGCATCTGGTCCATGTCGAGTCGCACTTTGACCGGTACCGTCCGCTGGTACCGATGCGCTGGCGTGATCAAAACCTGCCAGGGTCGGGCTTGTGGGTGGACCTGGGGTCGCACCTGGTGGATCAGGCCTTGGTATTGTTTGGTATGCCTGATGCCGTGTTGCTTGAGTTGGCTGTGCAGCGTGACAACGCGCAAGTCAACGACTGGTTTCATGCCGTGTTGCGTTATGACTCGCTTCATGCCGGTTTACGTGTCGTGTTGCATGCCAGCACTCTGGTACCAGAACTAGGGCCACGCTGGGCAGTGCATGGCACCTTGGGAAGTTTCACCAAATTTGGGCTTGACTCGCAAGAAGACAATCTGAAAGCTGGCCAGCGACCGGATGAAAAAGATCTGAACGGTTGGGGCATCGACCCGCAACCAGGACAATTGC
>CAIYNH010000521.1 GCA_903927495.1 uncultured beta proteobacterium | reverse complement strand
GGCGACCTCGTGCTTGACCCCACCTGCGGCAGCGGCACCACCGCCACCGTCGCCGAGCAATGGGGCCGCCGCTGGATCACCATCGACACCTCGCGTGTGGCCCTTGCCTTGGCCCGCGCCCGCATCATGGGCGCACGTTATCCGTTTTACCTGCTGGCCGACTCCGTGGCGGGCCAGATCAAGGAAGCCGAAGTCACCCGCACGGCACCCAGCACCCAGCCGGTGCACGGCAACATCCGCCACGGTTTTGTCTATGAGCGCGTGCCACACATCACCCTGAAATCCATCGCCAACAATGCCGAGATCGACGTGATCTGGGACAAATGGCAGGTCACGTTGGAGCCGCTGCGCGAAAAGCTAAACGCTGCGCTCAAGACCAATTGGCAGGAATGGGAGATTCCCCGTGAGTTACCGTTGGCCACCAGCACTGGTGGGTCCACTAGAAATGATAGCGTCTCATGCACGATTGACGGGGGCCAGGAGGCTAAAACACTGTTAACTGCCTGGTGGCAGGCCCGCGTTGCCCGCCAGCGCGAAATTGACGCGTCGATTGCCGCCAAGGCCGAATTTGAGTATCTGTACGACAAACCCTACGACAACAAAAAGGCCGTGCGCGTGGCCGGTCCCTTCACGGTCGAATCGCTCAGCCCGCACCGCATGTTGGGTGTGGACGAAAACGACGAACTGATCGACACCCTCAACGAGCCGCAGGCCGAATACCAAGCACGCCAATCATTCCCGCAGATGATTCTGGACAACCTCAAAACCGCAGGCGTGCAGCAGGCGCACAAGGCGGACCGCATCAACTTTACTTCGCTCACCCCCTGGCCAGGCGAAGGCGCAGTGTGTGCCGAAGGTCGTTACCTGGAAGGTGACATTGAGAAACGCGCCGGTATCTTCATCGGTCCAGAGTTTGGCACCGTGCAGCGCAGTGATCTGGTCGAAGCCGCCCGCGAGTGTGGTGATGCTGGCTTTGATGTTCTGATCGCCTGCGCTTTTAACTACGAGGCCCACGCCACCGAATTCAGCAAGCTGGGGCGCATCCCCGTGCTCAAGGCACGCATGAACGCCGACCTGCACATGGCCGAAGACCTGAAGAACACCGGCAAGGGCAACCTGTTCGTGATCTTTGGTGAGCCTGACATTACATTGCTGCCCCAGACCAATGGCCAGATGTGCATCAAGGTAAACGGTGTGGACGTGTTCAAGCCACAAACCGGGGAAGTGGTCAGCAACGGTGCCGATGGCATTGCCTGCTGGTTTATTGACACCGACTACAACGAGGAGAGTTTCTTCGTGCGCCATGCCTACTTTTTGGGTGCCAATGATCCGTATAGCGCCTTGAAGACAACGCTCAAAGCAGAAATCGACAAGGAAGCCTGGGACACGCTAAACAGCGATACCTCACGCCCGTTTGACAAGCCAAAGTCCGGGCGTGTGGCTGTGAAGGTTATCAATCACCTGGGGGATGAGGTGATGAAGGTGTTTAGGGTGGTGTAATCATCCCTGAGAAGGAGTAATCATGGCATTGATTGAAGGTTTTCGCGTTCAAAACTACCGGGCACTGCGTGACGTGACACTGGGTAAGCTCTCCAACCAGCAAAGCGGTGAGGCATTGACACCCTTTACGGTGGTCATTGGCAAAAATGGGGTTGGCAAAAGTACCTTGTTTGATGCCTTTGGCTTTGTTGCCGACTGCTTGGCACACGATGTAGAGCTGGCTTGCGACATGAAACAGCGCGGTGGCTACGAGCGCTTACGCTCAAGAGGCACAACCGATCCGATTCGATTCGAAATTTATTATCGGGAAGTCAAGGGTGAACGCCCGATGAATTATGAGTTGTCGATCGCATTGGACCAATCGGGCCGTCCGTTTGTTGAATCAGAAGTCCTCAAACAGCGTCGCAAGGGTCAAAGTTACGGTCGCCCATTTCCATTTTTGAGGTTGAGCCACGGAAAGGGAGAGGTTTGGGCAGGCGAGGACGCTGTCGAACGGGAAGGCGAAGAAGACCCATCAAAAACACCTGTAGAGCTGACCGACTTACGCCAGCTGGGTATTGCCACACTGGGCACGCTCAAGGAGCATCCACGTATCAAGCGTTTTCGGGACTTTCTCAAAGGCTGGTATCTCTCGTACTTCTATCCCGATGCCGCTCGCAGCCTGCCAACTGCTGGCCCTCAGAAACACCTGAATAGCCATGGTGACAACATCGGCAACGTGGTGCAGTTCATGGCACGCGAACACAAGGACAGATTCAAAGCAATTCTGGGACGCATAGCTGCCAAGATTCCCGGAATAAAAAGCATTGATACACAGGAAACCCAAGACAAGCGTCTGTTGCTACGATTCAACGATGGCGCGTTCGCTGACCCCTTTTTTGCTCAACAAATGTCCGACGGGACGCTCAAAGTGTTTGCATACCTGCTCTTGATGGATGACCCGGAACCGCCGCCTTTTATCTGCATTGAAGAGCCAGAAAATGGGCTGTATCACAAGTTGTTGGAAGCGTTGGCACAAGAATTTCGCGCCCATGCCAATGGAAAAAAGAATGCCCCACAGATATTTGTCACAACACATCAACCCTATTTTGTGGATGCTTTGTCGCCTGAAGAAGTCTGGATTCTTGAAAAAGGCACGGATGGCTATTCGGTTATCCGGCGTGTTTCCAACTTAGACATTGTTAAGAATTTGGTGCAAGAGGGGCTACCGTTGGGCGGCCTTTGGTATAGCGACTACCTGGAGGCCAGATAGTCATGCATATCGAATTTTTGGTGGAAGACAGTTCTGGTGAAAAAATGCTGGCCCAGCTCTTACCGAAGATTTTGGGTGAACAGGGCACGCCACACACATGGCGGATGAAAGCCTATAAAGGCATTGGGCGTATTCCAGCGGGATTAACTGCAAAAGCTGACCCAGCTAAGCGCATGCTTCTGGATCAGTTGCCCAGGTTGTTGCAGGCGTATGGAAAAACTCCGGGCATTGATGCTGTCGTGGTGGTTCTTGATACCGATCTGCGTGATTGCAAAGCATTTCTGCAAGAGCTGAAGTCGCTTTTGGCCAAATGCAGCCCAGCGCCACGCACAATCTTTCGGCTTGCAATCGAAGAAATGGAGGCTTGGTATCTTGGGGACCGGCAATGTATTTTGAAAGCCTATCCGCGCACAAAACGTGATGTGATTGACCGCTACACGCAAGATAGCGTTTGCGGCACGTGGGAGCTATTGGCTGATGCTGTATATCCTGGTGGGAGTGCCGCCATAAAGAAGGCCGGCTGGCCGCTGCCGGGGCAAATCAAGCATGAGTGGGCGGAAAAGATGTCACCCTTCTTGGATATCAGTAAAAACACGTCGCCGAGTTTTGCCAAGTTCCGTGATGGTTTATTGCGTCTGGCATCTTGATTTCATTTTAAAATGGACTTCCGCATTGCCGACACTTTTACCGACAGCCTGGCACGTCTAAATGGCGATGAGCAGGAAGCGGTAAAGACCACTGCCTTTGACCTGCAACTGAATCCGGCGCACCCCAGCATAAGCCTGCACCGGATTGAACAGTCCAAGGACAAACACTTCTGGTCCGTTCGTGCAGGCAGCGACATGCGCATCGTCCTTCACAAAACGCAAGGCAGCTTGTTGCTGTGTTTCGTGGACCACCACGACAAAGCCTATGAATGGGCGGCGCGACGCAAGCTGGAGACGCACCCCACCACGGGCGCGGCGCAGTTGGTAGAAGTGCGCGAGACTGTGCAGCAGGTGATAGTGCCGGTTTATGTGCAAACTGAGCTGCCCCTGACATCAAGGCCAAACACCCCACCAAAGCCGCTGTTTGCCAATAGGTCAGATGGTGAACTGTTGGGCTACGGTGTGCCTGCC
>CAIYNH010000520.1 GCA_903927495.1 uncultured beta proteobacterium | reverse complement strand
TGCCAGCGCACAAGCCACGCCAGCACCCACCAGCAACGCTCCGGCCAAGCCAGGGCCGCGGGTAAAGGCCACCACATCGACATCAGCCAAGCTTCTATTGGCATCGGCCAGCACTTGTTGAGTCAGCGGCAAAACACGCCGAATATGGTCACGACTGGCCAATTCAGGCACCACTCCACCATACGCCTGATGCATGTCAATCTGACTGTAGAGAGCATGGGCAAGCAACATAGGCAGCGCGCTACCACACACGTCTACCAGCGCCACACCAGTTTCATCGCATGAGGACTCGATCCCCAGAACACACAAATCTTTTGCCATAGCGGTCAAGTTTAGGGGATGCGCCACACCTGCAATCCGTTCAAACCTGGCCCTTGATCAGAATGGCCCTGAAATCATTCACATTGGTCAGCGTTGGGCCCGTGATGACCGAATCGCCCAAGGCCTGAAAAAAACTGTGTGCATCATTGTTTTCTAGATAGGTACGCGGATTCATGCCAGCGGCCCAAGCTCTGGCTATCGAGTTGGGCGTAAGGAGGGCTCCGGCTATTTCTTCTGCGCCATCAACCCCATCGGTGTCGCCAGCAATTGCATAAACCCCTTGCAGATCGCCCAGGGCCAGCGCCAGCGCCAACAAAAACTCCACATTTCGACCGCCACGCCCCTGGCCTTTTAGGGTCACCGTGGTTTCACCACCGCTGAGCAGCACACACGGTGTTTGAAATGGCTGGCCGCGCAGGGCCACCTGACGTGCAATCCCCGCCAGCGCTTCGGCGACATCACGTGCCTCGCCTTCCAGACTGTCACTCAGAATATACGGGGTGAAGCCAGCAACGCGAGCCACCTCGGCAGCCGCTTCCAGTGCGATCTGGGGCGTGGTGATCATCTGCACTTCACTGCCCATCAGGCGCGCGTCACCGGGCTTGATGCTCTCGCCAGCGCCACTTTCGAGCAGAGCACGCATTGGCGCTGGCAACTTGATCTGGTAGCGCTGGATAATTTCCAGCGCTTGAGCGCAGGTACTTGAGTCGGCCACGGTCGGACCCGAGGCAATGTCCTTGGGTAAGTCACCCGGCACATCCGAAATCAGCAAAGTGACCAGTTTGGCCGGATGGCAGAGCGCACCCAGTCGCCCCCCCTTGAGGCTGGAGAGGTGGCGACGCACGCAATTCATTTCAGAAATCGTAGCGCCACACGCAAGCAGTGCAGCGTTTACAGCCTGCTTGTCTTGCAATGTCAGGGACTCTCCCGGTGCCACCAACAGCGACGAACCCCCGCCCGAGATCAGTGCAATCACCAAGTCGTCTCGAGTCAATCCTGAAACCAATTCCCGAATCCGCTGCGCTGCCTGTATGCCCGCCGCATCCGGCACAGGGTGTGCGGCTTGCACAATCTCAATGCGTTGACACGCTTGCTGGTAGCCGTAGCGCGTTACCACCAGGCCTTCCAGCGGCTGCGGCCAATGGGACTCAAGTGCCAGTGCCATGGCCGCCGAGGCCTTGCCCGCACCAATCACGATGGTGCGACCTTTGGGCGGTGGTGGCAAAAAGGCCGGCAAGCACAAAGCCGGCTGTGCGGCAGCAACTGCCGCATCGAACAGGCTGCGCAACAAGGCCCGGGAAAGCATCTCAGTGGTGTTGAGGTGAGTGTTTGACATAGTGCTGTGGAGATGATGAAGATCTCAATTATCTGCAGGTTGCCATGGCATTCGTGTACTGGAGCAGAATCAATTTACACCGATAAAATTGACCTCTGAAGCTCGTCTAATAAGCG
>CAIYNH010000519.1 GCA_903927495.1 uncultured beta proteobacterium | reverse complement strand
TTCTGGGGCGTACGCCATGAAGTTCTTGCTGGTTTTCCTGATTGTGCTGATCGTCGCTTGGCGCTGGCGCACTTGGAGGGTTGCGGCGCGTTTGGAAAAACGAACATCAAAGGTTGGTGGCGTCGCGTCAGCTGAAATGATTCCATGCCGCCACTGTGGCTTGCATCTACCGATAGCCGAAGCGGTCGTCGGTAAGTTGGGAACCTATTGCAGCAATGACCACCGGCTCAAAGTGGAGCCCTGAATGACCGAACCGCCGGTCGCACACTCGTGGCTGAATGCCGGCGCTGCCGGTGCGGTTTCAGGCGACTTCGATTCGACGCGCGAAATGTCCCGCCAGTGGCAGGGTTTTATGACCGCTCGACTCGTATTGGGTTTTATATTGGTCACTCTGCAGACCGCCTTGTTTGTGACCGGCGCTACGCACAGCAAGGGACAAATTGCCATTAGTGCGGCCTATCTTGCGGGAACACTGGCCAGCAAGTTCTACATCCAGCCGCGTCCACTTGGACAGTCATTCAACCGGGTGTGGAGCGCCCTGGTCGGCATCGACTTGCTGACCTTTTCCGCGCTGCAAATGCTGCAGAGCAATTCTGCCAGCATCAGCACCATAAACTACACGCCTCTATTTGCCTTACCGGTGCTGGTTGCATCAGTATTGGGTTCGATGCGGCTCGCCCTTGGAACGGCCGCTGGCATTACCATGCTGATGCTTGGTGGTTCCATCTGGTCATACCTGCAAAGTCCGCTCGACTCAGCACCCTACTTTGTACAACCCGCTCTTAGCGGAGTTGGCTATTTCGCCATTGCGTGGCTATCCAACCAACTGGCTAGTCGCCTTGCAACCGAGGGACTGCGGGCGCGACAAAATCAACTGGCTGCAAACATTCAACGACAAGTTAACGAGTTGGTAATCGAGTCTTTGCCTGATGGCGTACTGATAGTCGATGAGCGGGGTTGCGTGCACGCCGCCAACCCGGCAGCACGGCAGTTGCTTGGCTCCCAGCAAGCTCTCTACGCAACTGTGTTTGATTTAAAGGAAGAAGCCGGCTGGGCGCCTTTACTCAACCTTACCCGTTTAAGCGTGGGCACAGGAATAAGCCAAGAAGAGGATGTCACGATCCGTCACGGACATCAAGGCCCGCGGCGGGTGCACGCTCGAACCCGCCTCACTGTACCTCAGGGGACATCCGGGGAGAGTCTGTGCGTGCTCTTTCTACAAGATCAGCGCGAACTGGAAGCACGCATGCGAACCGAAAAGCTCGCCGGAATGGGCCGCCTTTCAACCGCTGTTGCACATGAGATTCGGAACCCTCTGGCAGCCATCACCCAGGCCAATGCGCTTCTTGACGAGGATGTCAATGACCCAAAACTGAAAAGACTGACTGCCATGGTGAGCCAAAACGCAAAGCGGCTTGAAAAAATTGTCAACGACATTCTCAATGTCTCAAGGGTGCACCCGTATGACCCATCCTACTTGATCCCCGCATTGCCGCTAGACACCACCGTTCACCGCATTTGCAGTGAATGGGCTTCACAAAGCGGCTCCCGTGGAAGATTGACCTTCCATGGCGACGGTACGCCAACAGATGTTCGCTTTGACAACGAGCACCTTCGACGGGTGATGGTCAACTTGCTGGACAACGCACGTCGATACACCCAGGAGCTACCCGACGCCATCTGGCGCATCACCGAGACATACCTGTGCCGGGCCGCCCGCTGGCCAATCCCGGACGACGCCTATCTCTTCGTCGCCCTGAAACCCGGCGCCGCCCCCGGGCCGCTCAACCCCGGCTACGTCGCAAAACTCCTGCTCACCTACGGCCGCGCCGCCGGCATTCCGGACGCCTGTCTCTACCCGCACGCGCTCCGCCATGCCGGCGCCGAACTACGCCGCAGCCTGGGCGCCGACATCCTGGATCTGCA
>CAIYNH010000518.1 GCA_903927495.1 uncultured beta proteobacterium | reverse complement strand
TGGTTCACATATTCGATGTGGGCGCTGACGTCAGTGATGAGAATGGCCTCCGGGCTTTGCTCAACCGCCTGCGACAACTTGCTCAAGCGATCTTCAACATCCTTGCGTTCCGTGATGTCGGACATGATGGCGGTGGTAAACCAGCCTTCAGCAGCGTCCCATTTGGCAAGTGTGAACTGAACTGGAAATTCGCTGCCATCCTGGCGCAAACCAAACAGTTCAATCGACTTACCCTTGTGGCGCATCTGCGCTCCGCCGCGAATGCGATCCAAGCCCGCCAGATGCGCTTCACGGTAACGCTGCGGTATCAATAGCGTCACGGACTGCCCCATGACCTGAGCCTCCGTATAGCCAAACATGACTTGCGCGCCCCGGTTCCAGCCGACGATATTCCCGTCGCTGTCCGACGTAACGATGGCATCGAAGGCCGTTTGTGTGATGGCCCGACTGCGTGCCTCGCTCTGCGCGAGTGCCGCTACCGCTTTCTGGCGCTCCACCGCAACAGCATAGTTGTCCATGGCAAAGCTGATGTCTGCCGCCATCGCAACCATTAGTTTGCACACTTCTGTGTCGAAAGCATTCACTTCGCCGGCGAACAGATTCAGGACTCCCACTGCTACACCGCTGCGCAGCAGGGGCAATGATGCCGAGGCAGCCCATCCGCTAACCTCACCGCGTTCGTGCCAGGGCGCGGTGCGCGGGTCATTATGAAAATCCTGACACCAGACGGGCAGGTTGTCGCGGATCGCTGACGCCGTGGGCGCACGATTATCCGGATGCATAGGCATTTGGAGGTTCTCCAAATAGTGCTTGCCGTCTCCAAAGGAGGCTACCGGCCTGACCTGCTGGTCAGTCTGGTCGACGAGCCCGATCCAAGCCATTTTGAAACCACCGAACTCCACCACATTGCGGCAAATTTGCGCAAACAAGGTCTCTTCGGTGCCGCAGCGCACGATCGCCTTGTTGCATTGACTTAGAGTGGTGTAAAGCTGGTTGAGCCGAACGAGAGCCAGCTCATCCCGTTTACGGGCGGAGACGTCGCGCACGATTGCCGCCAAGTGCGGCTTGCCCCCCAAATCCAGTCGATTGAGAGAGACCTCTGCAGAAAAAAGACTTCCATCAGCGCGGCAGTGTGTCCACTCAAAGACTAGATGCTCTCCCGCGAAAACCCGATTGATCCTCTTGATAGACTCCTCCTCGGAGGATCGCCCATCGGGCTGTGTTGGCGGCGAAAATTTAGTTGGACTTGAACCAATTAATTGCTCCCGCGTGCAGCCAAATACCTTCAGCGCTGCGGCGTTACATTCAATAAAGCCACCATCGACCAATAACAGGTTGGCATCGGTCGTGGTCTCAAACAAGGCGCGGTATTTCAGTTCGTTTTCGCGCAACGCCGTGGCCGCAGACTCTGCCTTGGCCCGTGCCGCGACGGCATCGGCCATCAGGTTCTGAGCCGCTAAACGGGCCCTGCGCTGCATTTCAACAGCAGCAGTCTGTTCCATGACCAGTTGGACCGCTACCTCGCGTTCGCGTTCTTGCGACTGCTTTTGCTCCGAGAGGTCGCGCATGAAGGCGGTAAAGAAAAAGTCCCCATTGGACTTCCAGCATGTGAG
The DNA here is from genome assembly GCA_903927495.1 of uncultured beta proteobacterium. Lineage (GTDB taxonomy): Bacteria > Pseudomonadota > Gammaproteobacteria > Burkholderiales > Burkholderiaceae_C > Rhodoferax. The sequence continues at coordinate 1,424 of CAIYNH010000518.1, read as the reverse complement.
TGTGAGTTCCAGCGGAAATTCACTTCCGTCTTGGCGCAGACCCGCGAGCTCGATCGATTTTCCGATCATTTTCGGCTCAGCACCAGCTACAAATTTACTCATTCCCGCAACATGCGATTCACGGTACCGGTGTGGCATCAACAGCACCAATGGCTGCAAGCTGGCTTCTGCCGCCGCGTAGCCAAACATGCGCTCGGCGCTGTGGTTCCAACCGATGATGTTGCCCTGTTGGTCGCTAATGACGATGGCATCTACGGCGCATTCGGTCACCTGGCGGAACCGCTGCTCTTCGTTGCGCAATTTGTTTTCAATTCCGACCCGCACGAAGGCTGCCCGATTCGATCCCAGCAACGCCGATGAGAGAACGATCAGACTGAGAAACATGCCACCCCAGTTAACCGTGTAAGTAACGTTCAACAGGTTTGAAATTTCCAAGCGATGCCGGTCAATCAGATGCTCCAAATCATGCAGCAAGTGGTCGACTTCTTCACGGAAATCGCCCGTCACCTGCGTACCGTGGCGAATCAGGTCCAGATCAACGCTGGTGCTTGCTTGTCGCGCCCTCACAACGCGTTCAAACCATTGGAGTGCCTCTGTCGCCACCATCTCAACACGCTCCAACTGCGCCTTGTGCAGCGGAACGGTGATGGTGATTTGGCGTAACTCCAGCAAGCTATTCTGCGCCGCGGCTATTGAAGAAAGCAGGCCTGTCCGCATCACGTCGTCGCCCGTCAGGACAAAGCCACGCGTGCGGCTTTGGGCATCCAGTACGCTGGCCTCAAGGTTGATGAGTCGGTGCAACAAACTTTCGCGCAGCGACAGTTGCTGGTTGGTCCGATCCAGCTGATTTTGGCCACGCATTGCAGTCAGGCCGACCACCACCACCAACGCCAGTCCGAGGACATACGCAATCGTACTTCGGCGGTTCAAAAACCAGGAGGATTCGGATTTCCGCCACGCAATGGCCGTAGCCGCAACGCCCAAGCCCGCGAACAGGATCGCGGTGTGAACTGCCATGAGGGTCTTTCCCCACCATCCGTAAGCCCCTAGCACCGGCGTGAAGTAAGTCAAAAACGATGTTGTCGCGAGGATTGTTGCCAGCGCGCCAACGGCGGTCGAAACCAAAAGCGTGGTCGTTGTTTTGCGCCGTAACTGAGTCAACGATGAACCGACCGCCAGCATCACAAAGCACAAAGCAGTCTCCGGGGCCATCCTGCCAGGATTCGACGTGGCCACAGCGCCAACATTCTCAGGGAACAGCCATTGGTCAAAGCCGGGATTCCAATTGAAGAGGTATTCACCCAGCGTCAGCAAACCAATCAGACCGGTTAACCAGCGGCACACGCGGGCAATTTGGAGAAGGTGGACCGAATGCGGATGATCCGGTCGCGCCGCCGGCATTTCGGGAAGCTGAAGTGCAACTC
>CAIYNH010000517.1 GCA_903927495.1 uncultured beta proteobacterium | reverse complement strand
TGATTACCAATGCTGAGGGGGTCATGATCGATGTCAATGCGGCCTTTACCCGCATTACCGGGTACAGCCGACTTGAAGCCATTGGGAAAAATCCACGGATTCTCAAGTCCGGTCGTCAGGATCACGCCTTCTATAGTAATTTGTGGCGCGATTTGACTGACAAAGGCCACTGGAATGGCGAGATATGGAATCGGAACAAAGACGGCCAGTCATTCGCCGAATTGCTGACCATCAGTGCTGTGCGGGATGCCTCTGGCAAGACCATGCAGTACGTTGGCTTGTTTTCTGACATTACCGCCATCAAGGAGCATCAAAAGCAACTTGAACACATCGCCCATTTTGATGCCTTGACCAACCTGCCAAATCGCCTGCTGCTGGCAGACCGCTTGCAACAAGGCTTGACTCAGGCTGACCGGCGGGGCCAGGTACTGGCGGTCGCATACCTTGATCTGGATGGCTTCAAGCTCATCAATGACCGTCACGGGCATGATGTCGGCGACCAATTCCTGATTGCCCTTGCGTTGAGGATGAAGCAAACTCTGCGCGAAGGCGACACCCTTTCGCGGCTTGGCGGTGACGAGTTCGTGGCAGTGATGATCGATCTGGAAGCCCCTTCAGCGTGTGAACCGATGCTCACCCGGATGCTGCTGGCTGCGGCTCAGCCGGTGCAGGTGGGTGAAATTACCCTGGCCGTTTCTGCCAGTTTGGGTGTTACTTTTTATCCCCAAAAGCAAAGCATTGACGCGGACCATTTGTTGCGCCAGGCGGATCAAGCCATGTACCAAGCCAAAGTGGCCGGTAAAAACCGTTACCAGATTTTTGATGCCGAGCAGGACAGCAGTCGGCGCGTCCACAATGAAAGCCTGGATCGCATTCGCCAGGGATTGTTCCAGAACGAATTTGTGCTGTATTTTCAGCCCAAGGTGAATATGCGCAGCGGCCAAGTCATTGGTGCCGAGGCGTTGATTCGCTGGCAGCATCCTGAGCGCGGTTTGCTGGCGCCGGGTTTGTTTTTGCCTGAGATTGAAGACCATCCACTGGCCATCAGCGTTGGCGAATGGGTGCTCAACACGGCCTTGCTCCAAATTCAGGATTGGCACGCGGCAGGTCTGGATCTCGCAGTCAGTGTCAATGTGGGCGCGCGCCAGTTGCAGCAACCCGACTTTTGCGATCGGCTACAGGCCATTCTGAAGGCGCATCCACAAGTCAACCCAGCCTGCCTGGAGCTTGAAATACTTGAAACCAGTGCTCTGGAAGACATCGCGAAGGCATCCAGATTGATCGAAGCTTGCTCTGAACTCGGGGTCAGCTTTGCCTTGGACGATTTTGGCACCGGTTATTCGTCACTGACCTACCTCAAGCGCTTACGGGTTGGTATGCTCAAGATTGACCAGAGTTTTGTGCATGACATGCTGCAGGATCCAGACGATCTGGCAATCTTGGAAGGGGTGATCGGCCTTGCCAGGGCGTTCAAACGTCAGGTCATCGCCGAAGGGGTTGAAACCATTGAGCATGGCTCATTGTTGATGCAACTCGGCTGCGATCTGGCCCAAGGTTACGGCATCGCCCGGCCCATGCCGGCCGATCAGCTGCCGTTGTGGACGGCCACCTGGAAGCCTGACCCGAGTTGGTCCGATCTCCCTTGGCTTGGTGGCGAAAATGAATGATATCAGTCTGAGTAACCCGTACAGCAAGCGTTTGCAGCTATTAAAATAATAGTATAAAGTGGACTTACGAAATACTCTTCTTTAGCCACTCGGCAAACGCCACGCATTCCCAGCGTTCCATCATGCCGGTGCGCCAGCACAGGTAGTGGGCGTGCGGGCTAGGTACATTGGTGCCAAACACGGCGCTAGTGCCCAATCGCACCAGTGAGCCGTTTTCCAGCCAAGGCACGGCCAGCTTGAGCCGAATCAGCGCAATGCCCATGCCTGCTGCGGCACCGTCGCACATCAGCCCGACATCATTGAACTGTGAGCCTTCGATCGGTTCCGGCCAGTCCAGCCCGCGTGCCGAAAACCAGGTGCGCCAGGGTTCCAGCGGGCTACGCAACAGCGCCTCGCCATCCAGGTCTTGTGCCACCTCAAAGGGGCCGCGTTCACGCACGAATGCGGGTGATGCCAGCGGGGTCACGTCGTCCTTGATCAGGCAGATGTGCTCCACATCGGAATAGCGACCGGTGCCAAAGCGGATCATCAGATCAGCATCTTCGGCAACCACATCCAGCAGTGGGATCGACACCTGCAGGGTCAAGTCAATCTCGGGGTAGGTTTCGGTGAATTGGCGTAGCCGAGGGATCAAAATCGAGCGCGCAAAAGTAGGTGTGACCGCCAGCCGCAGTTTGCGCTTGCCCGGCATGGCGGCCGAGCTGGGAAACTTTTGCAACATGGCCAAGCCCTCGCGCACATGGGCCAGATAGGCATTGCCTTCAATGGTGAGCGAAAAATCTGCCCGACCAAACAACTTGGTGCCAATGATTTGTTCAAGCTGTTTGACCCGGTGGCTGACCGCGCTGGGCGTGACGCAGAGTTCTTCAGCCGTTTGTGTGACGCTGCGCAGACGCGCCAGCGCCTCGAAGGTCAATAGGCATTGGATGGGGGGGATGCGGGCGGCAGACATGCGGGCATTGTGGCACCTGGAGTGCGAAAAGGCACTGGGTAAAATCCCTCCCCATCGCCCTTCAGGGCTGATTCCGTTTCCAGATCGATGTGACACTAGGTGCGAGGCCGCAGACAGTGCTGACGCACGGCAAGGCGAAGCCACAAAGTGTCGGATAGATATGAAAATGCAATCAGATCAACGAAAAAGTCAGTCATCATCATTTGCCATGACGACTCAACCCAGGTAGCTATCATGTCCGACCGTCTCGCCGTACTGCCGCAGTACCTTATCCCGAAGCAAGCCCTGACCTTGCTGGCCGGACGCATCGCCCGGGCCCGGGCTGGCAAATTGACAACGCGACTGATTGCCGGGTTCGTGCAGCGTTATCGGGTGAACATGCTGGAGGCGGCCAACCCCGACGTGGCGAGCTATGCCACCTTTAACGAATTTTTTACCCGACCCCTCAAGGCCGGTGTCCGGCCGCTGGCCAAAGCCGCCTTAATTTGTCCGGTCGATGGTGCCATTAGCCAGTTTGGCGGCATCGAGGGTCAGCAGATATTTCAGGCCAAGGGCCACCAGTACAGCAGCACCGCGCTGTTGGGTGGCGATGCCGTGCTGGCCGCGCAATTTGACGATGGTCACTTTGCCACCTTGTACCTGAGCCCGCGTGATTACCATCGTATTCACATGCCTTGCGATGGCCACCTGACCCGCATGATTTACGTGCCCGGTGATTTGTTTTCAGTCAATCCGACCACGGCGCGTGGTGTACCCGGGCTATTTGCCCGCAATGAGCGCTTGGTGTGCGTTTTTGATGCGCCGGCTGGCCCATTTGTGCTGGTCTTGGTGGGGGCCACCATTGTGGGCAGCATGGCCACCGTTTGGCATGGAGCCATTAACAACCCCAGAGCAGGCCAGCTGTGCGATTGGCACTATGACAAAGAGAGCATTCTGTTGAAACAAGGCGATGAAATGGGGCGCTTTTTACTCGGTTCTACGGTTGTCATGCTGTTTCCGAAAGGCCCCTTGCAGTTCAACCCGGCGTGGCAACCAGGTCGGGCCATTCGCTTGGGCGAACTCATGGCGAATGCGGATGGTGCTTCGCTGCGCTGATGCCATCGACCGCCAAATAGGATGCACTAAAGCGGTTTGATACCGCTCAGCGTTCGTCATGAACGTCATGGTGAGCCGGGTAGTAAATCCGTTTCCAGATCGGTACGACACTAGGCGCGAAGCCGCAGACTGTGCTAACGCACGGCAAGGCGAAGCAACAAAGTGTCGGATTGATATGCAAATGGAATAAGCCCTGAGTTGAATCGTTTACCGAGCAGTTGCCAAACACAAGGCTGACTTCCTGAGAGGTCGTTAATCCTGTTGGCATCAAGGCGTTGACAGACACAGGTCTTCACAAGAGTGAATATATTTGGCCGAGATTGGGCGAACTCCATCTGCCTGCCCGAATAAATTCTGACTTCCTGATCCGCGCTAAGCAAATGCGACAAAAATCAGAATCAGGCGTGGCACTTGTGGAAGCGGCATCTTGCCG
>CAIYNH010000516.1 GCA_903927495.1 uncultured beta proteobacterium | reverse complement strand
GTATTTGGTTCTGGCGGTTTCACCTCCAAGCAAACCTGCAGCCAAGCCTTTGACCAAGCGCAGGGTAAAAAAGCAGAGTCTGGCCTAATTGCGGAGCGTATGCGCACCAGCGGAAAATTGGTTATTGAGTATGAGACACTGGGGAAATCAGACGACCCGGCCATATTGCTCATCATGGGGCTGGGCATGCAACTCACCAGTTGGCCGGAGCCGTTTTGTCAAGCTTTGGTAGAGGCTGGTTTTCGGGTAGTGCGCTTTGACAACCGCGACAGTGGGCTATCAGCTCGTGTGTCAGGGCGCAAACAGCTACCGTTATCGTTCGCCATATTGGCATCACTTTTTGGTTTGCCAATACCCAGCCCTTACACGCTTCAAGACATGGCTCAGGATGCCATCCGGGTGATGAACACGTTAAAGATTAAAAGTGCGCACATTGTGGGAGTTTCCATGGGTGGCATGATCGCCCAAGTGTTCGCCGCCAAATTCCCAGAGAGGGTGTTGAGTTTGACTTCCATCATGTCATCCAGCGGCAATGTCCGGGTTTCCAGGCCGACCGCCAAGGCCCGGCGAGTGCTGTTTAGCCGCCCTCAATACCCGAATGATAAGGAGGCGGTTGTGAAACATCTGATTCAAATGTTTGAAGTGATTGGCAGTCCAGGCTTCCCAGAAAACCCTGAAAATCTGCGCCGGCGCATAACCACCGGGGTCAGGCGGGCGTATGAACCGGCAGGCACCAAGCGCCAGTTATTGGCGGTAATAGCCAGTGGTGACCGCCGCGAGTTGCTGCACACCATTAAGGCATCGACACTGGTGATTCACGGTGCGGCCGACCCGCTGATTCCGGTTGCGGCTGGCCACGACACAGCAGACAACATTGCCGGTGCCACACTCCACGTGATCGAAGGCATGGGCCATGACCTACCCTCCGAACTGCTGCCAACCTTGGCAGAACTGATCGTGGCTCACGCAAGGAAAGCCATGAGCCTTCGACAATAGGCTTTAGCTGGTAGTGTGCGACGCAAAATACTACTCGTCAGATCCAAGATTCTCAATTGAAGGCACAGCATGAGGAGCCAAGGACGCTGGCAATTGTTGAAATAGGTTTATTCATGAAAAACCGGTTGCGATTGCAGTTTGAATCGCACCCTTTCAAAGAAGTGATTAATTGATACGTGGATTTCTTACTTACAATCAGAAGCCCAGATCATGTGTTTTCGACATGAATCCTGACCATTGAAGTGTCAATAGGTTCGTAGCAAGCATTGGTGGCAAGTTTTATCGTGTTGATAAATTTTACTAATGACAATGCTTGTAGATTTAGTCGGTAAACAATTTCTGGGTAGCAATATCGGCAGCAATACAAGCCAGTGTTGGCTCGCGTAACAAACATGCTTTTGCATTTGTTGCAGGGCTCTGGGCACGAAAGCTGTCGATTTGCCTTTGTTGTGCCTTCCGGTATGGTAGGTTTGGTTTTTTTATCCAAGGAGTTTCGATGAGTCAAGATGTTGTTGTTCTAAGTGCTGTGCGTTCCGCTATTGGCGCATTCGGCGGTTCACTCTCGAGTATGGAGCCTGCCGAACTGGCAGGCATCGTTATGAAAGAAGCCATCGCCCGCTCCGGCGTTGACCCACAACTCATTGGCAATGCCGTGGTTGGGAACTGCATTCCAACCGATTCGCGCTATGCCTATGTTTCTCGCGTTGCCTCCATCCAGGCTGGTTTGCCAATGGACTCGGTCGCGATGCAAGTTAGTCGTTTGTGTTCATCTGGCTTGCAAGGCATTGTGACTGCTGCACAGAACATCATGCTCGGTGACTTTGAGTACGGCATTGGTGGCGGTGTTGAAGTTATGTCGCGTGGCTCCTACATGATGCCAGCCCTACGTTCTGGTGCCCGTATGGGCGACACCAAGGCCATCGACATGATGGTTGCGGTTCTGACCGATCCATTTGGCGTTGGCCACATGGGCATCACAGCTGAAAATCTTGCAACCAAATGGAATATCTCGCGCCAAGATCAAGACGCATTTGCCTGCGAATC
>CAIYNH010000515.1 GCA_903927495.1 uncultured beta proteobacterium | reverse complement strand
TCCCATTCCGCATGAATTAATCGTGGCGTTTCAGTGTGCAAAGCACGTCCTCATTTTGACTGGTGCTGGCATTTCAGCAGAGAGTGGTAACTCAATTTCAAAGAACGCCATCGCTGGCCAAATGGAGCAGCTGGAGGTACTAAATTTTGCCGAGCCCAATCCGGCTCACTTTGCCATCGAACAGCTTGCGCATTTGTGTCCTCAGCTGACGCTCGTAACGCAAAACCTGGACGATTTACATGAACGGGCTGGGAGTGCTAACGTGCTGCATTTATCTGGTGATTTGCAAGAGCAAGCATTTCAGTCGGCTATTGCAGCCGCCAAGTCTTGCGATGTATTGCTTGCAGTGGACACGTCAGGTTTGGATTCGCGTACAGCGATGATTGCATCGCTCGCAGTCGATGCGGGTGCATTTGTTGCTCAGATGACCACGCAACAGGCCGGTGACCTCCCTATGGCGCATCAGTGTCTGTCTGGCCTAGCGGGGACACTGTTGCCCCTGCTGGTCCAGGCTGCGTTTCCAAACGCAATCATGGGTTGATGCGAACAAGTTTTTCGGGGTTAGCAAGTGACCGCATAACGGTGATCAGAAAGTCTCTACTTCACAGTTATCGCAATAGGTACGCCGCCACCGACCTTCACGCAATTTCCCCGCAGCGCCACAACGTTCGCAGATACAAAGACTTCCTTCATGTTCGGCTTGCACAATCTGCTCCCGCAGGTCATCCGATAACGGGCCGTGCACGTAAAAACGCAGGCCACCGAATTTTTCTTTAATCTGGGCAATGCGTGGCCAGCCTTCCTTGGGGGCGCCTTGTGCCATCAGCGTGTCGATTTCGTTTTCGCAGGCACGACTCAAACGGTCAATCAGAGCAAACCAGCCGTTGCCACATTCGATGCCACGCTCATCAATCGGGGCCATGTCATCCAATAAGCGATTCTCAAGTCCGGAAATGACATTTGGATCAACCAGACGTCTTCCCGGCGACCGGAAGAACTTCGGATAGCGCCGGAACAGTTCAGCCTGCAATTCTATTTGCATCGCCTTGCCCAAACTGCTCCGGCAATGACATGGGCGACCGTACCCAGACAGATTCAAAGGTATGAAACTCCAATTGAACCTCAATTTCCTTGATGTGGGCAATCAATTCCCAGGGAATCACACTGTGATCAATGATGCAATGAACCAGATAGCCATGATGATCCCCGCGCAAGGGATTTCCCTCGTGGCCTTTCAGAACATTCCAGTTGTTAGACGTGCCATCTTTATTCAGAAGTGAATCTGGGTAGTACGACCCCAGCGATATCCGTAGCGGCTCATCTCCATCGCCGCAGGTTTCATAGAAAGCTCTGGCCGGGCCAGGATCAAGCAGCACAGAGAAGTAATAGCGAATTGGCATTGCCCAATCAATCAGACCCGAGTTATCACGCTCCTGCATGAGCGCTTTAGCTGATTCACAATGATTGACGAGCCGCACCTCAGCTGAATTGATCTCGGTAATGACCCTGCGAATCGTTTCGGTTTCGTCCGGTGTCACTTGAATGTCCCGTAAGGCAATACAGGCAGCAGCAGGCTGGATGTCCGCATGCTCGCTCATTGCCTTTTCAAGTGCTTGTTGAGCGCGAAGCAAGTTATCGGCCATTTGCCTATACGCCAGTTGGTAACTTGCAGGCAAATCTGCTTGTTGTGCAAGAGACGCGAACTCTTTTCGTGCATAGCGAATGCTGAACCTGGATTGATCCAGTGTTTCACAAACGCGCTCATGGGTTGCCGCGAAATAGACGGAATCAAAATTCTCAGGGATGGTTGTCGATGTCATGGTGGTATTCAGAAATCTTCTGCCCAACGTTCCCAATATCCTGGCTCATCGTGGGCTGCGTTTTTCATGGCCTGTTCGAGCGGGCAATAGCAGAAGTCTGCTTCGGGGTAACGCATGCTGCCGTCTGGTAATTCAAGAAATGCCTGTAAAGACTGAAAAACTGGTAGGTTTTTGTCGAAAGGGACATCAATATAGATTTGCCCTCTGTAGCCGCCCATCTGACCAACATTAGCAAATGTGCCGCAACACTGCCAGCCGATACTTTGTGCAGCCAGCCAGTCAATGATGTGCTGACGCACGGGCAGTGTTCTCCAATCCCAATCAAAGGTATCAACGCAATCTTCATCGTCCGAGTTGTCCGACACCGGCGAATGAAACTCCAAGTACAAAACATCACGCTTCTTCTGACGCGCAATGGCATCAATATGTTCAATCAGCATGGGCATGGCAACTCCAGCTAGTGCTTATTGCGCTGGGCAGCTTTGTTCCAAAACGGAAGTCGTATCCATCCTCGGTGCAATCGCAGCCAGCCGGTTCATCAGTTGCAGACGCGCCTCAAATGCATTCAATCGATTGGCGTAGGGCTCCAGCAAACTTTGCTCGGTAGTGTCTTCAATACCCAACCACGAGGCGAACCTGCTCGCTGACACTTCACCGCAATCAACCAGTTCCTGCGTAATACGCATGAAGACCGAACTGTTCTCATTGAGCAGTTCCATGGCGCGGGCATATTGCTCTGCCAGAATGGCTTCAATACAGGGGTTGGTCAAGGCGATGTCTGTATTCATGTTTTCGTCGCTCATTTGTACCTTATCCGTCTTGCTCAAACGCTTATCAAAGCCATACTGGCGCACAAATTTGGCGGCTGATGTTGTCGCCTTGGCTAAGTCACTTTTGGCACCAGTGGTGCTTGCATCCTCACCAAAGACCATGACTTCGGCGGCACGGCCACCCAGCCCTACACAGATTCTGTCCAGACAGTTTTGCCGCGACATGACTCGCATTTGCGCAAAACTGGCATATCCACCGTCAAACGACGCGACATTGATCTTGAGCTCTTGGGGCGGTTGGCGAAACAACAAACCATATAGCAACCCATGACCCGCCTCATGCACAGCCAGCAGGGCACGAAAATCTGGATCAGTACGTTGTTTTAATTGGTTGAGTTCAAACCTGACTGGATACGAAACACTGTGGTTTTTGAACTTAACCAAAAGATTTTTCTTGGCTTGGTCCAAGGTCACCCATGGATGATCTTGGGCAGTGGCACCGTGCTCTATAGCCCACAACGTGGCGTTGACCAACGGTGCGCTCAG
>CAIYNH010000514.1 GCA_903927495.1 uncultured beta proteobacterium | reverse complement strand
CAATAGCACAAGAAGCTGAAATTGATTTCACCATGAAGGACATTGACCGCTTGTCACGGGTGGTGCCGCAACTGTGCAAAGTGGCCCCAAATACTCCTAAATATCACGTTGAAGATGTTCACCGGGCAGGCGGCATCATGGCCATTTTGGGGGAGCTAGATCGCGTTGGCAAGCTCCACACCGATGTGCCGACGGTTCACGCCAGGACCATGAAAGAGGCACTGGCCCAATGGGACATCATGCGTAACCCATCCATCGAGGTGCAAACGTTTTACAAAGCCGGCCCGGCTGGCAAACCGACCCAGGTGGCGTTCAGTCAGGCCACGCGCTGGTCGAGTCTGGATATGGACCGCGCAGAAGGTTGCATCCGCTCGGGCGAACATGCATTCTCACAGGAAGGTGGATTGGGAGTTTTGGTTGGCAATATTGCCTTGAATGGCTGCGTGGTGAAGACCGCAGGGGTGGATGATGCCCTGTTGGTGTTTGAAGGTCCAGCCCACGTCACCGAGTCGCAGGATGAGGCGGTGGAACATATTCTGACCGATCAGGTCAAGGCCGGTGACGTAGTAATTGTGCGATATGAAGGACCCAAGGGTGGCCCAGGTATGCAGGAAATGCTTTACCCCACTTCCTACATTAAATCCAAAGGTCTCGGAAAAGCCTGTGCGCTGCTGACCGATGGGCGTTTTTCGGGGGGGACATCGGGCTTGTCGATCGGCCATGTTTCGCCGGAGGCCGCTGCTGGTGGTGCCATTGGGTTGGTGCGTAACGGTGACCTTATTCGCATCGATATTCCGAACCGCAGCATCAACGTGTTGGTCTCTGATGAGGAACTGAGCACACGTCGTGCAGAACAAGATGCCAAAGGCTGGAAACCGTTGTTGCCACGCAAACGCAAGGTTTCTGCAGCGCTTAAGGCCTATGCCAAATTGGTGATGTCCGCTGACAAGGGCGCTGTACGCGATTTGTCGCAGCTTGGCGACTGATGTTGATTCATCCCGAAATCAATCCTGTGGCCCTGCAGTTGGGGCCATTAGCTGTGCATTGGTATGGTTTGACCTACTTGGCAGCGTTCGGTTTGTTCATGATTTTGGGCAATCTGCGTTTGCGACATCCACCATTTGCAGCTATGTCCGGTGCTAACACCTGGACTAAACGCGATGTTGAAGACATTTTGTTCATGGGCGTGATGGGCGTGGTGCTGGGTGGGCGCGTGGGCTACTGCTTGTTTTACAAACCCTTGTACTACCTGTCGCACCCCTTGGAGATTTTTGCGGTGTGGCAGGGTGGCATGAGTTTTCACGGTGGCATGCTGGGCGTGATCGTGGCCATGGTCTGGTTTGCACATTCACGTGGCCGGCATTGGTTGCAAGTGGCCGATTTTGTCGCACCTTGCGTGCCGACTGGTCTGGCTGCTGGGCGTGTGGGTAATTTCATCAATGGGGAGTTGTGGGGGCGCCTGAGCAGCGCGGATTTGCCTTGGGGTATGGTGTTCAGAGGCGCTGGTGATCAGCCCAGGCACCCGTCGCAGGTCTATCAGTTTTTTCTGGAAGGCTTGCTGCTGTTTCTCTTATTGTGGTTGTATGCACGCAAAGAACACGCCCGGGGCCAGGTGTCGGCGTTTTTTTTGTTGGGATACGGTATTTTCCGGTTTGCAGCCGAATTTTTCCGCGAACCTGATGCCCACCTAGGATTGTTGTCGCTGGGCATGAGCATGGGGCAGTGGCTGTGTGTGCCCATGATCTTGGGTGGCATTGGTTTGTGGTGGTGGGCAGATTTGCAGTCCATAAAAACCAAATAAATTCCTCTCAATCGCTTACTGTACTTGCGTATGCAGCTATAAATTTGAGAGTAATTTTTAAAATTTTGCATGTCCGCGAAAATAAAGTTTCAGCAGTCCGGTGGTCTGGCGCAGATCACAATCAGTTACCCAAAGCGGTTTAACGCCATGTCGCGCGCCATGTGGCGTGACCTTCGCTCTATTTTTGAGAGCATTCAATGCATGCCAGACGTGCGTTGCGTGCTTGTTTTTGGTCAGGGTGCGCACTTTTGTTCGGGTGGTGATATTTCCGAATACGGCAGTTTCCGGTTTCAGGAAGCATCACTGCGCGAGTTTCACGAAAATGATGTCTGGGGTGGCTTGAGCGCCATGTTGGACTGTGAGGTGCCCATCGTGGCGCAGATTTCGGGAAATTGTATGGGTGCAGGAGTTGAGATTGCGAGTTGCTGTGACATTCGCCTAGCGGCTGAAACCGCGCAATTTGGAGCCCCTATAGCACGGCTGGGTTTTCCGATGGCCCCGCGAGAGGCTGCCCTAATAGTGCGAGAAGTCGGCTTGGTAACTGCCCGCCAGATGTTGCTGCAAGCTGCGGTACTCAGTGCGGCACAAATGCAGTCGCGTGGTTTTTTGACCCAGGTAGTGGCAGACACCGATTTGCAGGTGCAATCCCAAGCCGTGGTTAAGAAAATCCTGACTCTTGCGCCACTGGCAGCGCGGCAAAACAAGCGCACGCTTCGCATGCTAAATAGTTTCCAAGCGCTTGACTATAAAGCGCCAAGCACTACTGAAATCGAAGCAATTGGCGGTGCAGTTCAGGTGTTTTCGGAATCCGCCTATGCTTATGCAAACAGCACTGAGCATCAAGAAGGCATTTGTGCATTTCTGGAAAAACGTGAACCAAGGTTTTGATTTTTTTTCATCGGTGTCACATACGACCTATAACCATGACCAAATCTGACAACATGAATTTGTACGCAGCGCTGCGCAGCGCATTTCCTGCCAACCTTGACAGCACCGCTGTGGAAACCGATAGTGGCCTGTTTTACAGTTGGCGTGATATCGAACGAGGCAGCGCCATGCTGGCCAATT
>CAIYNH010000513.1 GCA_903927495.1 uncultured beta proteobacterium | reverse complement strand
TAATCACTTCCTGGATCACCACCGCTTCCAGCGGTTTCTTGACGAAGTTAAGTCCCTTTCGTGCCAATCCTGATACCAGTGCGTAACCCAGAAAGACATGCAGGGCAATCACGATGATCAGGCCCTTGACGCGTCGCGACGGGTCGCGCGGCTCAAAGCGGTAATCCATTTCAAGCGTATTCATTGCACAAACTGCTCCGCGCCGATCACAGCAATTTTGTTTAAACCTAAACGCTTGCTGCTAGACAGTACGTTGGCAAAGACGGCGTACTGGGATGCTTTGTTGGGCCGAATATGAACTTCAGGTTGGGGTTGCTGGCGACTGACTGCTTTCATTTTTTCATCCAGCTCGGCTGCCGCCACTGGCAGGCCCTGCCAATAGACAGCGCTTTGCTCGTCAATGTCGATCTGGATTTTTTCAGGCTTGATCAGGCTAGTGGGTGGTGTGCCCACAGGCATATCGAGCTCGACCGAGTGCAGTTGAATCGGGATGGTGATGATCAGCATGACCAATAAAACCAGCATCACATCAATTAGTGGCGTGGTGTTGATCTCCATCATCACCTCTGGCTCACTTGTACTGCTGGTGTTTCCTACGTGCATTCCCATGGGCTTCTTCCCTTGTTAGCGCTCAACCGCCCAGCGGCGGTGGCTCGGTGATAAAGGCGACTTTGACGATGCCCGCGCGTTGGCAGGCTAGCAGAACTTTACCAACGCCCTCGTAGCGAGCATTGGCATCACCACGTACTTGGACTTCAGGTTGCGGTTTGACGGTGGAGACCTTTTTGAGTTTCTCTACCAGTGCGTCTACGCTATTGATGCGTGCCTCGTACCAAAAGATGTTACTGTTCTGATCCACCGAGATGATAATGTTTTCAGGCTTGGTTTCACGAACTTCAACGCGCTCTTTGGGCAGCGAGAGCTTGATCGATGTGGTGACTACCGGGATAGTGATCAGGAAGATGATCAATAGCACCAGCATCACGTCCACCAGAGGCGTAGTGTTGATGGCCGACATGACGGCATCGTCGCCATCGTCGTTGGAGCCGACGTTCATGGACATGGCTAAAAGGCGTTCAGGCTTTTTTAACTGAGCCCAGCACAACGGCATGTAGGTCGTTACTGAAGGCGCGCACGTCATCCATGACAGCCTTGTTACGACGCACCAACCAGTTGTAAGCGAGCACCGCGGGCACAGCAACCGCTAGGCCGATGGCGGTCATGAGCAGGGCCTCGCCCACCGGGCCAGCTACCTTGTCAATCGAGGCTTGGCCAGAGATGCCAATGGCAGTCAGGGCGTGGTAAATACCCCAGACCGTGCCAAACAAACCAACGAATGGTGAAATCGAGCCTACGGTGGCAAGAAAAGCCAGACCGTTTTGGGTGCTGCTTTGAATGCGGTCAACTGCACGCTGTATACCCATGGCGATCCAGTCGTTGAGGTCAACATGACCCAGCAGACCTTCGTGTTTCTTGAGGGCATTGTTGGCAGCATCAGCCATGAACCGGTAAGGGCTGCGCTCTTCCAGGGCGGCCGCTCCTTGAGCAACGGTGCCGGCTGTCCAGAAGTCTTTGCTGGCCGCCTTGGCCTGGCGTACCATTTTGGCTTGTTCCAATATTTTGACGATCAGGATGTACCAGCTGCCGATGCTCATGATGAGCAGCAGCAGCAAGACAGTCTTGGCCACGCCATCTGAGGTTTTCCAGAGCGACTCCAGACCGTAGGGGTTATCGGTGGATTCAGGTGTTTTTTTACCAACACCTGCATCGACCGATTTGACGTCAGTAATAACGGGCAGGACCGCATTGGCCGCCTGGGCAACCGGGGTGCTAACGCTTTGGGATTGCGCTGTAGTAGGCAGTAGGGTAACGCTTAGGGCCAGTGCGCAAGCGCAGGAGGCTAGTGTTTTGGCAAGTTTGATTTGCACTATGTTTCCTTTGACAAAAAAACACAGCCAAATGCCTCATCTTAAGAAGTTAGGCAATTGACTGAAATGAGATTGGTTTCAATACCATCAGCCGTATTGAGAACGATTTGGTATTGTTTGCTTGAACGGTGCTCCGCTATTAGGAGCACCGTCCATGGTCTATAGCGGATTCAAATCACCACAAACACCACCGCAGTACGTGCCGGAATACTAAAGGTACCTGCGTTATAGCTTGCTGTTTTGACAATCGCATCTGTGCTGGCGGTATGCACAGGGTGTAAAGTAAAGCTCGCTTGCTGAGCCACTGGAATGGTGACGCTGTGCGCAGCTTTGTCCACATTGATGAAATAAGCTAGCTTCTTGTAATTGGCACCTGCATACCCTGTACCGTCAATGGTTGCTGCCAACACCGCAGGCTCCTGGCTTGAACCCATGTTTAGGAAAGTCAGGCGACTCTTGATATCGTCAGCCGTTCGCAGATGGAACAAAGAACTGCTGGCGCGAATCTTGAGTAAGTCCTGGAACACATTTTTGCTCCAGAGGATGTCAGCCGAGGTGGGTTTGATTGTTGATGACGATGTGAGGAAAGGTTTCATCAAAGTTGCAACAGTAGCATTACCTTCGAAAGGCATGCCTACACCAAAGTTATTGTCGGAATATGACCAATCTAAGCGGTTAAACCAGTCACCACTGTTGTAGCTGTTGCGATCTAGGCTCTTGCTGCGCAAGGTGTCTACGCCAGCATGATAGTAGGCGATACCTTGGCTAAAGCTAACGATCGCAGCGCCCACCATTTGTACCCTGGCACGGTCAGCTTTACTGGTAGTCTTGGGCAACTTCATCACGCCCGAGTCAAACAAGGTCTGACTGTCATGGTTTTCAATGTAATTAACCACCTCGTCAGGTTGAGTTGCATAGCCCACACCGTCCAGATTGCCGTCACTTAATGGAAGCTGGGCATCCTTAAAGGTGGTGAGGGTGTAGCTACCGATTGAACCGGCCATGGCACCCTTGATCACGTCGCCGACTTTCGCCAGATACTCCTTGGTGCCCGTGTTGCTGTCCGTCACATTGCGCTCGTTAGGATCGTAATAAAGACCGTTCAGATAACCCTGATTTTTCACCAGCCACTCGTTGTCGTCACAGCAACCGCCGCCGCGCACTTTGTCACGCATTTGGTCTCCAAAAGTACCAATACCATCGCCAGCCATTTTCCCCTGGGCTGCCTGCTCAAAGCGCGCGCCATTGGCAACGTTACCGAAGTTCCAGCCTTCGCCCAAAAGTTGCACTGGACGCCCTGCAGCACTGGCCACCTTTGTTTTTAGATCCTGCATCACAGCACGTGGCTGCATGCCCATCAAATCAAAGCGGAAGGAACTGATCTTGTAGTCCCGTGCCCATGTGCTGACAGAGTCAATCATTAGTTTGGCCATCATCGCGTTCTCTGTCGCTGTATCTTGGCAGCAGGTATCGGTGGTCACATTGCCCTTGGCATCGGTGCGATGGAAATAGCCTGGAACGATGGCATCCAAGACAGATTTCGAATTCTGGCCCGAGGCTGAAGTATGGTTGTACACCACGTCCATGCCTACTCTCAGGCCAGCGGTATGCAGGCTCTTCACCAAGGTACGGAATTCGATAATCCGTTTTGCACCATCTGAGGCATCACTGGCATAACTGCCTTCGGGCGCGGTGTAATGGAAAGGATCGTAACCCCAGTTAAAACAGTCGCCGTCCTTGCTTGCAGAGATCGCGTCTTGTTGACCGGTCCCGTCTGTTGGAAATAATTCCAGGCCTGAAGGCGTTGTGCAGCCGCTCTCAGGCACGCTAGCAATATCAAAGGTTGGCAACAAATGTACATCAGTCAGACCTGCGGTTGCCAGTGCCTTGAGATGCTTCATACCGTTAGAACCCGCCTCGCTGAAAGCTAGGTACTTACCGCGATTGACCGATGAAACGGTGCCATCATTGGCCGAGAAATCACGCACATGCAATTCGTAGATTGACATGTCAGTCGCTGACGTCACGGTTGCGGGTGGCGTATCTGCATCCCAGCCGGTTGGTTTGAGATTGGCCGCGTTCAGGTCAGCAATATAACTACGTTTGGAATCGCTGGAAAGACTAACAGAGTAGGGATCCGTCACCAAGTTGCGAACGACTCCTGTGCCACGTACAAAGACGTCAACGGCGTACTTGTAGTATTTGCCGGAAAGATCGCCCGGTTTGGACAAGCTCCAAATGCCGTTTGCACTGTCAAAGCTCATGTCTGACATCGACACCGCATCACCAGTAGGGGTGTCAAACGTAAACAGGACAACTTTCATAGCCGTGGGTGCCCACAGTTTAAAATTAGTGTTACCGCCGCTGATCGTCGCACCCAAACCAGTGACATTGACCGCAGCTGCATAGAGGTCATCCATGGCGCCAGCAATCTGTGTTGATGCAGCGTTTTGAACCACGCCGGTGGCATCTTCCTGCACTGCTACCAACTGCTGCTTGTGCAAGTTATTCAGTTGAGCAGCATCAGCAGCTTTAACGGCAAATACCCCGCCCGTTGTTAC
>CAIYNH010000512.1 GCA_903927495.1 uncultured beta proteobacterium | reverse complement strand
CTAATCTGAAGTCTGTCCCCCCAAATAGAGTTGCCGTAATTTCAAACTTCCTGATCCGCGCTAAGCAAATGCGACAAAAATCGGAATCAGGCGTGGCACGTATGGAAGCGGCATTTTGCCGCTTTCCCCAGCGTCTGCGACTGGAAGCCACAGCTACAAGACGCGATCAGTGCCATTCGGAATTCCTTGCGGATCAGGAAGTCTGAATTTGAAGGCTTGGAGGAAATACGCTGGTGTTGGCCGGGGTGATGAGAGCTTTCGCAGCCGTCGTCGCCACCACAGGAGCGCATTGAGAGGCCGCAGGTGACCCCCGAGCATGAAGACGACCGATTAACAACCAACCATTGCAACTGCAGTCATCACCGGCTGCCCACGCCGGGTGGTAGCTCAAAGTCAAGCGCTGGAGCTACCGGGGCTGTGGGAATCGCTGGTGCAATAGTGTCTGGCGGCGCAGCTACCTGCGACTGAGGCTGAGGCTGTGGCTGAAACGGGGTTGCGCCAAACGGTACCATAGGCACCGGGCCCGATGATGCCCCGCTATTCTCTTGGTTCATAACTGGATTCAACAGCGTCGGTTGCGCCGGCCGCTGCGGTTGCACCACCGGTTGAGGTATCGCTGACCCCTGCACTGCTGTGCCTTGTTGTCCGCTCTCAGGTCCAAAGTTGAACTCCAGTAAATCATCCGTAGGGCGGTGCAAATTACGCACAATGCGAGGGGTGATTGAGAGCAAAATTTCTTTACGGCCACCCTTTGTAACGTGGCTATTGAACAGATTTCCGAGCACCGGGATGTCGCCTAGGCCGGGCAAACGGTTACTGGTGTTGGCCTCATCGGTGCTCAGCAAACCTGCGAGCACCTGGGTTTCGCCGTCACGCAGGGTCAGCGTGGTGGTGGCGTTGCGGGTGCCAACCTGGTAGGCCATGGTGCCCGAGTTGACGACGGTATTGGTGATGGAGCTAACTTCCAAAACAGTTTTTATGATGATGTCGTCATCGAGCTGGATCGAAGGTTCAAATTCAAGTTTGATACCCACGTCCAGATAGCTTACTGATGAACTGGTTGCCCCAGTGGTGGTTCCGGGATAAGTCGTAGAAGTGATCACCGGCACCTTGTCACCAATGTGAAACTTGGCTTTTTCCCGGTTACGCACTCGAATTCGAGGGTTTGCCAGAATGTTGATGTCGGCCAATTGGCGTTTCAGGTTGATGGCAACCACGGTGTCAAGTCCGCTGACATTGATGCCAGTGTCGCTGATGGAGCGCAAGGCATTGAGCGTGAGTGGACTGGCGATGCCAAAAGCGATCTGATCCGGAAACTTTAGCCCCAAGTTATTGTCAGTGCTGTGGTTGAACTCCAGTATCTCGACTTCCAGCATCACTTCGGGCTCTGGCTGGTCATGCGCCGCTATCATTTTTTCAGCCATGGCGACTTGCTCAGGGGTGTCGCGGATAACAATAAGGTTGCGTTTGTCGTCGGTGTAGAGGTCTTTGACCTTGAGCACTGTCTTGAGCAGGATTGAGAGCTGTTTGACATCGGCATTGGCAACAAAAAAGTTACGCAATTCTTCCAAACTATATTTTCTACTTAATCGATAAAATGTATATTTGTCCTTTCTTTTCAAAAAAGAATCCTGTGATACATTGGTTTTATAT
>CAIYNH010000511.1 GCA_903927495.1 uncultured beta proteobacterium | reverse complement strand
GTACGTGGACAAATAATCGTCGCCCAAGCCGCCCAGCAAGGTGTCATTGCCAGAAGTTTGGTCATACAGATGGTCATTGCCACCTCCGCCGTCAATCAGATCGTTGCCAGATCCGCCAAAAAGAGTGTCTGCCGCAGCGCTACCCACTATGCTCATCTTCGGGCTCCTTTTGGGTTCAATAATTGGTGGACATATTTTGAGTCTTTAGGAGATAAAGGCAGCAAGCAGCCTTTATCTGGCACCCCTGCATCAATACCAGTTCGGCATTGCAATTGGGCAGCCATCTGTGCCAAGCCATCGGTTTTGCTGTCCTAAACGAAAACTTCAGAGCCCGTGGGCAAGCCGTCGATTAGGCTTTGATAGCCAGAAACGCGCGAATCTAGAAAAACGATGCAATCAGTCATGTGCCTTCCCCGTACATGAATCAGCCGTCAATCGTATTGGTTTGTGGGGCTGAGAATTTGTGTTTGTGCCAGCATCCAACGTCATTTTGAACTGGCACAGTGGGTTTTTGCAACCTCTGTGTGGCGGATGGTAACCGGGTTAGGGCGACTCTATGGTTGATAAAACTCAAAAAATAGTGCATGCATAGTGATCCCTGGACAGCTTGACCTTTACCTCCAAAGTCCGCTTATGACCAATAGGTCAACTGTAGACACAACCAAATGGAAAACTGATTGAAGGACTTCCCATCCTTGGCGGATGGTTTTGAGCTATTCATCGTGCCTATGCTGCAATCACCCTGGGATTTGTCATTGCACAGCAATCAGAATGAATCAGCGTGGTTAAATGAAATCAAAATGGTGTTGCGACACGGTTTACGGCATTTAGCCTTGCCTGTCCCGCCCTCGCCTCGTGGCTCGTGCACAGATGAGATCTCCCAGCTTCCGTGCAAATCGCTTCCCGGCATGTTCAGGGTCTCCGACCGCGCGGGATCAAAGCATGACTGGCGCATAACGCCATGCCCCGTATTGTCTTCCGAGATACTTGACTCCGTCGACCTCCCGATTTCCTGATTTCGCGGCTCAATGGCTGGTCTGCCGGTCTCCACTGTCAACGCTTCGCCCCACACCTCACGATGTGCAAACCGTACTGTTAGGTATCTTCAAATCAACATGGAGTAAAACCACATTATGAGAACGTACAAATAGCCAAATTTGATGCATTTCAGAGCAATGGAAGATAAAAAGAACGCAAGGATACAGCCAGCGGTAACGATGACTGATGCACAAAAAATAGTCTCGCATCAGACGGTTGACAATCTGCCCTCAGACTGGTTTGCCACTGAGCAAGTTCCGCTGCTGTCAGCTTATTGTGAACATGTTGCAAGAAAAGCGCAAATAGAAAATGCACTGAGCACCCTTGACCCGGTAGCTGACCTGGATGTTTTCGACAAGTTGACCAAGCCCGCAGCGGGTGAATCCGCAAAGATCGCCATGTTTGCCAGATCAATGCGCCTTACCCAGCAATCACGATTCAAGGCTGAAACGGCCTCAAGCCGTGGCGCTGGTGCTGCCAGTGCTGCAATGACTGGCCCAAGACCTTGAGAAGATATGGAGCTATTAGCATGACCCTGACAGAAAGAAAAACACAATGCCGTGGTGCTGTACTTGCGCGACCTGGAGCAACAGCATGCCGATGAAACAGCCAGCATGCAAGATGACATCGATTCTCTGCTGGCGCGGGTGGCTGTACTTGAGGCAAAGCTGAGTGAGTAAAACTATTGAACCCGAACTATGGCCAATTGAGACTTGAACGCTTAGTTCGGTATTCAAAATGCGAGAAAGCAACTATTTTTTAGGGTCTGGTGGGCAAGGAGCGCCACGCACCAAAGCCCGGGCTTCAGTTTCATTCGTTGCCCGTCCCGTTAATTCCGGTGCTGGATAAGGAGCGGAATTCGGCTTAGGAGTCTTGCACGAATATATAATTTTGTATTCATAGACAGGAGCTGAAGGTGGAACGACCACCGCACCTTGCGTCACTTTATCAATACTGATTATTTGAGGAGTAAACGGGTCAGCGGTGGGGCCAGCCAACACCGACGTTGCCTGTCCAGCCAATGCGCAAACCACCAAAGTCCGCGCTAAATTTGAAAATTTCATAAAGACTCCAAAATAAAATATTTGCCAAAAAGGTGTGCGCATCAAAAACGCGGCAAATTTATATCATGAAATTTTCTGATCACCCTGACTATGTGACGATTTTTTGACGAATTTAGATAGCCTGATGGAAATCATCACCTACCACGCCTATCGTTTGGCAGGCTACGCACTGCTGAACTGGGCAGACGATGCAGCAATACTCGCATTCATGTTCTGCTGACCGTTACGGCTAAGTGCAAATTTAGGGTTTCGTCAGTTTTGAAAGCTCACCCCCCTATTTTGAAAATAGAAGGGTAGATCGTGTTTGTAGGGTTGTTTCCTCTGGTCTACGCAAAGTGTCAGAGCTTGAATGCCTGGAAGTCAGGTATTTGCAACATCAATCAGTGTCTAAAAAATAAATAGACACCTGACGTTTGTTCGCCATTGAATTAGACACTTATTAGACACGGACGAAAAAAAAGCACCTGGCATTTCTGCTAAGTGCTTGATTTAACTACCATATTTGGTAGGCGCGATTGGACTCGAACCAACGACCCCCACCATGTCAAGGTGGTGCTCTAACCAGCTGAGCTACGCGCCTAATGGTTTTTAGAGCGCGAAGTATAGCCTTAATATTCACAATCG
>CAIYNH010000510.1 GCA_903927495.1 uncultured beta proteobacterium | reverse complement strand
TTGTTCAATCCCCAATACTAAACGTCTTTGTGTCTCCTCAAATCCAAAAACTGGAAACAGCAATGGGCTGAAAACAATCGAATTTCGACAGCCTAGCATCGGGCTGGAACGCAGCAATCACCGGATGGCTCCCCGTGATTTCTTTAAGCCGCTTGAATCCGCCGGTGGAACTTCCAGGCTGGCCGGTTATGAGATCGGTGACATGACTCTCGTAGTTCAACACCCGGCTAACTTGATCGCTTGCCGACATGCTCGTCAAGCCGGCCCAGTCGTAGCCGTGGTCGTAGGGTTTGGGTGGGCGAATGTGATAGTTGAGGGCGACGTAAGGTGAAGCCTGCAGACGGGTCATGAGAGCCGTATAACCGCTCTCGAACGTGGCCAGTGCGTTGTCGGTGAGGTAGATGTCGACTGGTACTTTGTACTGCTCGTGCAGCGTGATGACACGGTCTACCGTGGCGGCGCTGCGATCCGGGTAGGCAAAGTCCTGCACGTTGAGGGTAAACGTAAGCCAGTCGCCCGCAGTGGCAGGACCGGAGCGTATGACAGGAGTGGATGGGGGAGTCGTGGTCGTCTCCGGCTTGTTAACCCAAAATCCAGTCTGCGGTGTCAAGGTTGCGCTGACAAAATTGAGGTAGCGGTTACTGGCGATGTAACTGCTAAGGGTTGTTGTGCCGTCGGCATCCATGCTTGGAGCGTAGAAATACCAGTTCGCCAACGTAGCATCCCACGCCCACAAGGTAGTGAAATTGGTCGGCACGCTTCCCGTGGTCGGCGCGCTTGAACTGAGTGCCAGATTGAATTGACTGGGAGTTTTTGAATCACCCGTAGCGATCAGGTTCCAGCCAGTGACCAACGCGGTTTGAAATGAAGTTGACGAGACCGCTGCACCGCCTGGGAACTGAGTGGAAAAGCCGGTTTTGGCATTGACCCAGAACCCCTCGGCGCTGTTGATGGACGCCATTACGTCGTAGCTTTTGCTGGCGGCATAGGCCGCTCCACCATCGCTGGTTGCAGGTGAATAAAACGCCCAGCCCGACTTGGCTGGTACCCATTTCCAGACCGAGGTCACTTTGTCGGCATCGCCAAAATACGCCGCCACGCTGAGTGTCGATGCGGTGCTGTTGCCAAGCAGGTTCCAGCCCGGGACAACATTCAAGCTGGTCTGCGCCGACACTTGGTGCGCAACGGGCAGCCCAAGAAAGATCACAAGTACCGCTGAAATCTGGTCTCGGGTGCGAAACATGGCCATGTTTTACCTCAAATAACCTGTGGGACCAGTGGCATTATCACCGCTCAATAAACGACGGTTGACCGGCTCCCGATTTCTTTAAACTGGCTCACCAAGAAGCGCTCAGTGGTGGTCGGCTTTCGCCACGAAGCGGATCCACTTTTCGATCTTTGCCGACAGCCAAATTTTCAGACAGCGGTCATCCAAATAATCTGATTTGGTGCTTTAACGTCGAAATTCACGCAAAGGTTTCCTGCAAAGCCTCTTGCGCTAGCGCATTGATACTTTTGCCCCTTGCTTGCGCCGCAATTGCGAGTTTTTCGTGCAACTGCGGGGAAATTCGCAGGTTGAATTTTCCCGAAAAATGACGTCTTGGCTCAATCCCTTTCTCGGCGCACACTTCAAGAAAAACCTCAAGCGAGCGCTTGAACTCCGCACGAAGTTCCTTCGGATTCTTTCCATAAAAATCTGCGCCGCCGTTGAGGCCGAGAATTTCCCCCCTGAACATGTCAAGATCAGGGTCGAATTCAATCGTTGCGTGATAATCGTCAACAGTCATTACGTTCATGGTTCGACTCCGTGTTGTTCCAGCCATTTGCGGATAGATGCCACCGCGCCTTTGTCCGTGCTGGGTGATGGATGTGGACGGTGAAAGACCCGCACCTCATCAAACAAAAAGACAGAAACCCGGCTGCCTGCCCGTTCTTCAATTTCTGCACCCAGTTCGATGAGGAGGCCCTCAACATCGCGCCACTGGACACTGCCGCTCGTCGGCCGCGAAAAAATCAATTCAACTATTCGCTGATGCTTTCGTTTCACTTGACAATGGTACCAGTTGTAGGTACCGCGCGCAACTGTTCTTTCCCGAAACGGGGGGAGCCTCTTGAGTGTCCGCTCCAGCTACATGCCGGTTGTGTGGCAGAGACTGGACCCAACCAAGGGAAGTCCACGCACTCTCGCGCTAAAGGATGAAGGTCTTCTAGCTGTACCCGACTGGGCTGAAGCAAGACTTCTCCATGGATTGGGCCAGTCCCTGGTTCAGCCAGCCAACAGGCGCTCGCGTATGGCCGGTGGGATGTCGCTGGATTTGACATTGCCTGCAGCTGCCGAGAGGGCCGCAAGGCCGGAGTATTCAGGTTTGTCTTTTAGCAGCTCCATGGCCTCGGAGGCCATCAGCTCAATCTGTGTTTTCTTGTCCAGTGCAATGTCTTTAGGACT
>CAIYNH010000509.1 GCA_903927495.1 uncultured beta proteobacterium | reverse complement strand
GTCTATTTCGAGAAGCCGCGCACCACCGTGGGCTGGAAAGGTCTGATCAATGACCCACGCATGGATGACTCGTTTTGCATTGAAGAAGGCCTGCATATGGCCCGCAAACTGCTGGTTGACCTGAACGCCCTGGGCCTGCCCTGTGGTACCGAAGCACTCGACCCCATCACGCCGCAGTATCTGGGTGACCTGATTGCCTGGAGCGCAATTGGTGCGCGCACCACCGAGAGTCAGACCCACCGTGAACTTGCCAGTGGGCTGTCGAGTCCGGTCGGTTTCAAAAACGGCACCGATGGCAATCTTGAGGTCGCCCTGAACGCGATGCTGTCAGCAGCCCAGCCCCATGCCTTTTTGGGTATCAACGGTGAGGGCCAGGTGGCACTCACCCAAACCCGTGGCAATGCCTTTGGCCATTTAATTCTGCGCGGTGGCAGCGTGCCGAACTATGACTCGGTATCGATCGCACAGGCCGAGACCGAACTGACCGATGCAAAGCTGCCGGTCAATATCGTGGTTGACTGTAGTCACGCCAATTCGCGTAAGAATCACGTCTTGCAGTCCCTTGTGCTCAAGGACGTTGTCGGCCAGATTGTTGACGGCAACCGTTCCATCAAAGGTGTCATGCTGGAGTCCAATCTGTTCGAGGGCAATCAAAAGCTCAAACAGCCTCAGGACCTGCGCTATGGCGTGTCGATCACCGATGCCTGCCTAGGTTGGGACGCTACCGCAGCGGCGTTGCGTGATGCTGCCGTGCGGCTGGCCAGCATTGCCAATCGTTGATATCACACTGAAAAGTTGAGTTTGCCCACTTTCAGAATGTCGCCAGCTTTTAGTCCGCTAACTTTGACCTTGATGCCCTGACGCAGATTGGAACTCGCGCCCTGACTAAAGGTGGCATTGGAAGCATCGCACCTTTGGCCGCGCATCAAAAAATTGGCCGAACTGGTGAATTGATCAATATTGGCAGTGATTTCAACCGTCTTGAGGGTCTGCTGATCCTGCATCAGCACCTGCGTGGCTTTGAGAACCGTGCCACTCCAGTCGCCATACACCTCGAGTCTCGAATTAAGCGCAGGGACTGTACCGGCTGGTGAATAAATCGCAGCGCCGGCATCCACTTCAATCGCGCCCATCTTGAAGCGGGTGCTAGAAGCCACGCTGGTAACAAAGCCTTCAACTTCCACAGCGCCATGCGACTGAACCAGCGAACCGGTCCCAATGGGTTGGACCCCGGCAACTGTCAAGAGATTCTCTGCGGATAGGCTGCCTTGGACCCGCAACAGCTGACCATCAGTCAATGCTGCTGCCAGGCTGCCAGTCAGTGTCAAGCCGTTGAGCGTGGCCAACGAATGTGACACTTTAACCACGCCTGAGCTGACTATTGCAGTAGTCGAAGTTGCGGCGAGCACAGCCACCCGCGTTGCCAACCAATGGTCGCTGTCAGCGCCCGCTTGCATGCCCCAAACGGTAATCAAGACACCGTCTGTCAGAGCAGAACTTCCTGTAACACCCTCAAAAGTGGTGTTGTCATCGGTTTGTACCGACACGCCTGCTACGGAAAACTCATTGGCATTGGTGCTGATTTCTTTCACAGCGCCTTGTGCAATCGACCAGACCTCAACGCTGCTGGCCGTGCCTAGGGCTAGGTCGGTGCCACGCGCACCGAGCACACTTGCAACCATGCCCAAGCGCAAATCAGCCGAATTAGCGGCCACCCCGTCGACCTTAACCGAGGCTTGTGCATCGTCAAATTTGATGCCATTGACGATGACACTGCCAAAGCCGGAAATGGTGCCTTGGGAAAACACAGGCGAGCCGGTGCCACCGGTTCCTGGCAAGTTGGCGACAAGGCCACCCGCGCCACCCCCGCCACCACAGCCGGTGACAGCGGCACCTGCCACAACCAGCCAGTTGCGGCGGGTCAAGCCGATATTGGCGGTGATAAGTCGTTTCATGGTGCAGCCTTCCGGGCATTTTTGCGAGATGTTTTGGTGACCCCTGTTGGTGCTGACTGGGTCTGCAAAGTGTCATGAAAATAGACACCAAAGCGCACCCGATGTTTGGGTCCTTCATCGTTTTGGCTGCGCTGCTCTGCCACCGTGGCGGTTTGCAAAAACTGCTGCAATGCAACCCCCCACAGTTGCCGCGCACGTGCTTGCAGTTGGTCTGCCTGAGCAGACGACAAAGCCAGACAAAATGCACTTTGCTCGAGCATGCGGGAGGCTTGTGGAGCAGCTGTCATGTTGTGCACTGCACTCGCCAAATGGTCACTGACGTTGGTCGCTAAAAAATGAAACGACTCTGCCAGCCCCTCGCGGGGCACAAAAGCCGAGGATTTCAGCGCGGCATAACCATCCTCACGCAACTCAACCACCCCCAGACGCACCAATTCATCAAGTACCGCGCGAGCCCCCACATCGCTGCTGACCTCCCCCACCAGAGTCGTAAAGTCAGGCTCACCCGGAAGGCTAAGTTTCAAGGTTCGGGCTAACGCCAGCGGACTTTGATCAGCATTCAAATAGCGCGGCTCACTGATCCAGCGCGCCACCACAGCTGCGGCCACCGGCATCATGGAGGTGCTCAACTCGGTTGCTTCAGGCGCTTCACGCAAGCGTTTAACGTCTTTGCGGTGGACCCCGGTCAGCAAGGCCACACGGGTGTCCGAGCTGGATTTGTCGGCCAGTCCATAGCTGGCCTGGGCCTCGTCAACCAGCGCTTTTTTCAACAGTTCCACCATCGGCATCAGTTGCAAGCCGTGACCGATCATCAGACGCGCCAACGGCTGCAGCACCTGTGCGATGGCCTGTGCGGCCAAGGCCGGCTCGGGCATGCCCGCAGTCAGCGGTGGCGATTCAGGGACTGATGGAGCAGAGGTCATCGGCAAAAGTGGGTGACGGAGTTTAGAGAAATAGGTGTTGTGTATTGTGCCCAAATATTCGTCCGTTTGATGAATTTGGGTTTATTTCCCAAATATTTGTGCAAAGCACAGAATTTTGAATAAATGAGGGTATAGTTTGGGAAATTTTCCCTAATTAATTTCTTTCAGTCAGCTCATTTTCACCACCACAGGAGTCTTTTTATGAAACTGCGTCCTTTCAAACTTACCCTCGGGCTTATTGCCTTCGCTGCACTAACTCTCACCGGGTGCGGTGGTGGCGGTGCCAATTCAATTGGCGCTGCAGCGGGCACCATG
>CAIYNH010000508.1 GCA_903927495.1 uncultured beta proteobacterium | reverse complement strand
CATGAGCGGTAACACCTTTGGAAACTTGTTTGCAGTCACCAATTTTGGTGAATCCCACGGCCCGGCCATTGGCTGCGTGATTGACGGCTGCCCGCCGGGGATGGAACTGTGCGAAGCCGACATCCAGGGCGACCTGGACCGGCGGCGGCCCGGCACCTCCAAATTTGTGACGCAGCGCAACGAGCCCGACGCGGTAGAAATCCTGAGCGGTGTTTATGAGGGCAAGACGACTGGTACACCGATCTGCCTGTTGATCAAAAACACCGATCAGCGCAGCAAGGATTACGGCAATATTGCCCAGACCTTTCGCCCCGGCCATGCTGACTACAGTTATTACCAGAAATACGGCATTCGCGACCCTCGCGGTGGCGGACGTTCCAGTGCCCGACTGACTGCACCCATGGTGGCAGCCGGGGCGGTCGCAAAGAAGTGGCTTTATGAGAAATATGGCACACAGTTTCGTGCGTGCATGACGCAGATGGGTGAGATTTCAATCCCCTTTGAGTCGTGGAGTTTTGTTCCAGAAAATCCTTTTTTCGCACCGCTGGCGGATGTGTCCGAGCTCGAAGCCTACATGCAGGCGCTGCGCAAAAGTGGTGATTCGTGCGGTGCGCGGTTGCGTGTATCGGCCACAAATGTGCCCGTGGGCCTGGGTCAGCCGCTGTTTGACAAGATGGATGCTGACATCGCTTACGCCATGATGGGCATTAATGCCGTCAAGGGTGTTGAAATTGGTGCCGGCTTTGCCAGCGTGACGCAACGTGGCAGCACGCATGGTGATGCGCTGTCGCCGCAGGGGTTCAAGGGCAATAACGCGGGTGGAATGTTGGGTGGCATCACATCCGGGCAGGACTTGGAGGTATCGATTGCCATCAAACCCACCAGCTCAATATTAACGCCGCGTGAGTCCATTGATACAGACGGGCAGTCCACCGAAGTGGTCACCAAGGGCCGCCATGACCCCTGTGTTGGGATTCGCGCTGCGCCTATTTTGGAAGCCATGCTGGCTCTGGTGGTCATCGATCACGCTCTGCGAAACCGTGCCCAGTGTGGTGATGTGCAGCCGTTGTTGCCTCCGATTCCTGCACACCTCTGAATTTATAAATAATTGGCTTCTAAAGCACTGTGGCTAAGCATAGGTAGCTATAGTTAATATAGTTTTTTGGCTGGCGTTTAGTCGTTGTTAAACCTGAATTTTGACTATGAAAATCCCTGAACTTTTGGCACCGGCCGGCTCGTTGGCTATGTTGGAAACTGCGCTGGCTTTTGGTGCAAATGCTATTTACGCAGGACAACCGCGCTACTCGCTGCGTGTGCGTAACAACGACTTCGGCGACATTGACGTTTTACAGCAAGGCATTGATACGGCCCATGCCAAAGGTGCCAAATTTTTTCTGGTCTCCAACATCTTCCCGCATGGTAACAAGATCAAACACTATGTGAACAACATGGCACCGGTGATCGCTCTCAAACCTGATGCCATGATCATGTCCGACCCGGGCTTGATCATGATGGTGCGCGAAACCTGGCCCGAAATGGAAATTCACCTCTCGGTGCAGGCCAACACCGTGAATGCCGCCGCCGTGCGCTTTTGGAAAGGTGTGGGGGTGAGTCGGGTAATTCTGTCACGTGAACTCTCGCTCGATCAGGTAGAGCAGATTCGTCAGGATTGCCCCGACACCGAATTGGAGGTGTTTGTACACGGTGCACTGTGCATTGCTTATTCCGGGCGTTGTCTGTTGTCGGGTTACTTTAATCATCGTGATGCTAACCAGGGCAGTTGCACCAATTCCTGTCGCTGGGACTACAAGACGCAAAAGGGCGTGGTCGATGCCTCCGGCGATGTGCTGACCCAGCATGCTGCGGCTGAGCGAGAGCAGGGCGCTATTGAGCGTTCTCCCGCAGCGGATCAGGTCTACATGATCGAAGAAAGTCAGCGCGAGGGCAGTTATATGCCGATCGAAGAAGACGAGCACGGCACCTATGTGATGAACTCCAAAGACCTTCGCGCTATCGAGCACGTCAAGCGTCTGGTGGAAATCGGTGTCGACTCGCTGAAGATTGAGGGCCGCACCAAGAGCCCGTATTACGTGGCACGCACCGTGCAAAGTTATCGACGTGCCATTGACGATGCGGGTGCCGGGCGTGAGCTCGACCCGGCACTGCTGGGGCAGCTTGAAGGCCTGGCGAATCGTGGTTACACCTCCGGGTTTTTCCAGCGCCACACGCCAGAGGCGACGCAAAATTACCTGCGCGGCTACTCCGAGTCGGGTCGCAGCCTGTATGTGGGTGATGTGCTGAGTTTCGATGCAACGCGCGGCCTGGCTGAAGTGCGTGTAAAAAACCGCTTTGCCGTGGGCGACTGGCTGGAGATCATTGCGCCTGCAGGTAATGTCGATGTACAACTGACCCGTATGGAAAGCCTGGAGGCACAGCCCATGACGGTCGCTCCAGGTAGTGGGCACATTGTCTGGTTGCCTTTGCCGGAGAGCGCTGTGGGTGCTTTTGTGGCGCGTTATGTGAATGCGCCCGAGACACTTGGGGTAGCAGCCTGATGCACAAATGGTTGCCAGACCATGCTTGACAAGCTGGTCACCGAGGTAGCGGTGCGGGCTCATGGTGGTGGCCCGGTGGAGCCCTTGCGTGTGCGCGAAGACGAAGTTGAGCTGAGTGCCATTCGGGCCCAAGGCGCAGGTGGACAAAACGTCAACAAGGTGTCAAGCGCCATTCATCTGCGCTTTGACATCGGAGCTTCCAGCCTGCCCGACGATGTCAAGTTCAGATTGCTGGCTTTGAACGACAGTCGCATCAGCAAATCAGGTGTGCTGGTGATGAAAGCGCAGCAACACCGAACGCAGGAGATGAACCGATTTGATGCTTTGATTCGACTGTATGAGTTGGTCAACTCGGTGGCGGTGCCGCAGAAAGTGCGGCGTGCCACAAAACCAAGTTATTCTTCCAAGCAGAGACTGCGCGCAGCAAAAATTCAACGTTCCAGTGTCAAAGCACTGCGTGGGCGAGTCAGTCAAGATGCCTGATACCTGGAGTCAATTATGACTGGGTGGCTGCGCACGTTCATGACCGCGGTTGGTTGGCTGGCCCGCACAGAGGCGCAGTTTTTTGTCCGATATCCGAAATTGCTGTTGGCAGCTGCGGTGGTGGTGCTGATTCCGGCACTGTACGTGGTGATTTATCTTGCCAGTGTCTGGGATCCTGCGTCGCATACCCGTGCTTTGCCGGTGGCCATTGTCAATCTTGATCGGGGGCTTGAGTATCGGCAGCAGGCCTTTAATGTGGGTCAGGATGTCGCTACCAAATTGAAAATCAAACCGAACTTCGGCTACATTGATTCTGTAAACGAGGAGCAGGTGCGTCAGCAAGTGCGGCAGGGTTTGCTGGCCTTTGCACTGATCATTCCAGCCGATTTCAGCTCCAACGCAGTGCCCGGTGCCAAGGTGGGTGCTGGTAAATTGGTGATCTACACATCTGAGGGCAACAGTTACCCAAGCGCTGGACTGGCGCGGCGTTTCGCCGAAGATTTAGGGCGTGAAGTGAATCAAAGCCTCAATGAGCAGCGCTGGGCACTGGTGCTCGCGGATGCGGCTGGATCGCAGCGAAGCCTCGAGCAGTTGCATGAGGGCTTAGCCCAATTGAGACTGGGTTCGAGAGATCTTGCAGACGGTTCTCAGCAGACCAGTAAGGCAGTCGATGTACTTGCCGGTGGCGCTTTTCGCGTTGATCAATCGGTGACCCAGTTGACTGCTGGCGTTAAAGAGCTCGGGGCCGGACTCAAAACCATGTTTGCTCAGCGACCTAGAAATTCAGAACTGACTCGGTTGCATGATGGGGCCAGGGCCCTGGCTGGTGGTCATGATGAGATGGGGCGCGCGCTGGATCAGTTGCACCAGGGAGCAGAGCGCTTGCAGACCGGTGTCAACGGGTTTCGGGACGAGGCCAACGACAGCCTGTTTGTGGCAACGCAAGTTCGCCAAGGGCTCGAGCAGTTGAGTGAAGGGCTGACAGGACTCGAAACTGGTTTGAAAACTGCCGGGGCATCGCATCAAAAGCTCGCGGACGGTGCCACCCAACTCAGTACGGGTGTGGGCACGCTGAGTACCGGTCTGCGCAGTATGAATGCCGGCTTGCGGTCCATGGTGACCCAGCTACCTGATGATGGCAAGTTGGACGAACTCGCGCGCGGCTCGTGGAGCCTTTCCAGTGGCTTGGTTACGCTCAAGGCCGGATCACAAAAGGTCACGGCTGGTGCCCAGCATCTGGCGGGTGGGCTTGATTTGCTGGAAAATTCAATGCCCGCCAATTTAAGAAAAATGGATGGAAATGCGCAGGGGCTGGCTAACTCAGTCCAGCCGACCATGGAAGTGGTGGCAGACGTGCAAAACAATGGCAGTGGTTTCGCTCCGAATATTATTCCTGGAGCCTTGTGGCTGGGTGCCAGTATGGCAGCGTTTCTGATTCACATGCGAACCTTGCCACGTCGCGCTGCAGTGTTTTCGCCACTTGCCCGCATGGGTGGAAAAATACTCTTTCCTTTAGGGATCGTCGGTCTGCAAGCAATACTGGTATGGCTATCTGTGCTATTTATTTTAAATATGCAGGCGCTCGATCCGGCTGCCTTGGCGCTGGTTTTTTGCATTTCATCGGTAACTTTTTTGTTGATCGTGTTTGCCCTGACGCGCGCCTTGGGCGATGCGGGCAAGGCGCTGGCGCTGATTCTTCTGGCCGTGCAGTTGTCTTCGTCAGGGGGGGTGCTGCCGGTTGAGCTCAGTGGTGGCTTGTTTGCCCAGATCAGCCCCTATTTGCCGATCACCTGGGTGGTGAAGGCGATCAAGGCCAGTCTGTTTGGCGCCTTTGAAGGGAACTGGCAGCAACCGTTGCAACTGGTGTGCCTGATCGGTGTGCTGGCTGCGGGATGTGCGGGCTACGTTGGGCGTTGGCGTTTTGTTAAACCATCGGCATTGCGTCCGACTTTGGACTTGTAAACATGGCGATTCAATGGTTTCCGGGGCACATGCATTTGACACAAAAAGCAATTGGCGAACGCATCAAGAATATTGATGTGGTGATCGAATTGCTGGATGCCCGCCTGCCGGGATCCAGCGCCAACCCGATGCTGGCTGAGTTGACCCAAGGCAAACCGACGCTCAAGGTGTTGAACAAGCAGGATCTTGCCGATCCGCAACGCACGGCGCATTGGCTGGCACATTACAACAGTCAGAACGGTACCCGTGCTATCGGACTCGATGCCAGTGTGGCCATGCCTGCCAAGGCGCTGATCAAAGCCTGCTTTGAACTTGCCCCAAACCGGGGTGGCATGGTCAAGCCGATGCGGGTGCTGATTTGCGGTATTCCTAACGTTGGCAAATCCACCTTGATCAACACCTTGACGACCCGGCGTGCTGCAAAAACTGGCGACGAGGCTGGCGTGACCAAGTTGGAGCAGCGCATCAGTCTGGCTGACGACTTTTATTTGTACGACACCCCAGGCGTGCTGTGGCCACGCATCATTGTGGCCAAGTCGGGCTACAACCTGGCAGCCAGCGGTGCGATAGGACGCAATGCTTTTAACGAACAGGAAGTGGCGCTGGAACTGCTCGACTACCTGAAAATTAACTATCCAGCATTGCTTGAGATTCGCTTCAAACTCGATGGTGTTTCGGCCAAGACAGATGAAGAATTGCTTGAGGCCATTGGTCGCAAACGCGGTGCTTTGCAAGCTGGACAGAGAGTGAATTTGCAAAAGTCTGCCGAAATTGCGATTAACGACTTTCGCTCAGGGGTGCTTGGGCGTGTAACTTTGGAAACCCCGGAAGAATTCGCCCTGTGGCTGGCAGCGGGTCAAACAATTGATGCCCAACGGCAACTCAAAAAAGAAGCGATTGAACTGGATCGCAAGATCCGTTTCAAGCAGATCAAAAACCCTCAAAACGCAGGCTGACAGGTGAACATGGATGCGCCACGCAAGGCAGCACATACCCTTGTGCCTTTTCTTCGGCACTTAGGCCGGGCCACTCGATTTCATAGCGAACCAGCCCCTTTTCCAAGTGACCAAAGCAAGTGCGGCAGGTGCCGTTGCGACAGGAGCTTGGCCATTCAATACCGCCTTGCTCCATTGAGATGAGCAATGGCTGATGCCTCCAGGCATCAAACTGCTGACCTCCGGGTTCGGTTTGGCCAATAAAAAATGGGCTTGCATTCGTGCTGTTCATGGGTCAATTGTATGCAGCTAAAAATACCCTTTTAGCCTTGCAAGAGTCGCATGAATAGCTATAAAATATGTAGCAAAATAACTGAAAGAAAAAAAGTCCACATGAGCTCAATGTTTCGATTAAATTTGCGTGTTCAACCTGAAAAGAACGACCCCCAGCCATTGATCCTGTACCACGGACGCAATTGTCCTGATGGTTTTGCCGCAGCTCTGGCAGCCTGGCTCTATTACGATGGCAAAGCTGAGTTCTTAGGACTCGACCATGGTGACGTGACATCGGTGGATGACTTGCCGGCATTGTCCGGGCGAGCTGTTTATATTCTTGATTTTTCGTTTGCTGATCACATTTTGCGGGCCATCGAAGAACGTGCGGCCAAAATGGTCATGCTGGACCACCACTTGAGCGCGGCGCAGAAGTTAACTGGTTTTGTGTGCCGTTGTGGTGTGGTGCACTTTGACATGGAAAAGTCTGGCTCCCGACTGGCATGGGAGTTTTTTCACCCTGACCTTCCAGTACCTGAACTGATTCGATTTGTTGAAGACCGGGACATATGGGTTTGGCAGTTTCCTCAAAGTGCAGGCTTTCTGGCAGCGTTAGACATGGAAGCGTTTGATTTTTCCCGCTGGCAAGAAATTGCGAATTTTGATGCAGGTCAACTGCTTGCCTACATTGGTCGTGGTCAGGCGATGGACGAAAAGTTTAATAATTTGTCTGATTTGATAGCAGAAGGTGCAAGACCAGTAAGCTTTAACGGGGTACAAGGTTTGATGGTGAATGCGCCAGGTGTGTTTCATAGTCAGGTTGGTGATTTGTTATGTAAAAAATCTGGCACCTTCGCTTTGCTATGGACGGTGGACAAAAACGGGATTGTTAAATGTGGTTTGCGCTCCAAGCCCGGGTTTAATTGCATAGACTTGGCAGCCAGAATGGGCGGTGGCGGACATGCGCAAGCCTGTGGCTTCAAAATGTCAGTTGATCGGCTGCCAGAATTGCTTGGCGGCACCTTTTTGGCATAAAAAAAGGGCTGGTCTTGCGACCAGCCCTTAAGGGATCCCTGAACCTGAAGGTTTCGAAAGGACCCGAGGAGACAACTCTTAGAAACTGCTAGTTTCTGTAAAACCGATTTGTGCCAAGTATCTCAGGGTTTTCCCTTGTTCGTAAGGGTCTGTCACCTAAATGTGACTGTTTTTACTAATACTTGGCGAATTCGTTTGCTTAGCGTTTTTTGGCAGCAGGCTTGCTCACGTTGGCAGCGCTGTTGGTGACTGCGTTGAAATTAGCTTCGGCCACATCGGTGGCTTGCTTTACGGCCTTTTGAACGGATTCAAGTGCATTGGTCGCTGCGGCCACGGTGCTTTTCATCACGGCGAGTGCGGATTCTGACCCAGCAGGCGCATTTTTCGATGCGGAATCAATAAAACCAGCAAATTTTTGTTGGGCTTCAGCAGTTTGACCTTCAAATGCTTTGGTGAACTCGCTGGTGGCACCTGTGGCGATTTCATACAAATGACGGCTGTATGCAGCGGTTTTTTCAGCCAACGGCTGGAGCACGCCAGATTGCAGGGCCAACAATTCTTGCGCGTCTTTGACACTCAACAGTGCCTTGGCATGCTCGCCAGACTCAGCCAATGCGGCTTTCGATGCGGACAGATTGAGTTCAACAATTTTTTCCACGCCTTCAAAGGCTTTGGAGGTCAGACCCAGCAGGGTTTCAACGTTTGCTTTTTGCGAAGCCAGAACTTGTTCTACAGTCAACATCATGATTTCTCCAGAAGGTTAAATAAAATAGGTATCTGCCCCGTAACTGAGTTTAACTCGGTTTATGTTGCAGTGCAGCATGAATGAATTATAGGGTTAACCCGGCATGGCTTGCATATTTTTTGTTGCATTGCAGCAATTTAGAGAATTGTTTCTAAAAAGGTGTATTTTCAGCAACACAATCTGTTAAAAACGTAGTGCACTGGCAATCTACCGATCGGGAGAAGAATTGACGCTCCTGATGTTTTCTATAAAGTCGTCTGTAACACCCATTCATGAATAAGCCCCAGCCCGAGTTGCGCGCCGCCTACAGGGTGTTTCGTGCCATCAGCACCCGCTGGATGGACAACGATGCCTATGGCCACGTTAACAACGTGATTTACTACAGCTGGTTTGATACAGCGGTGAACGCTTATCTGATTGAGCAGGGGGTGCTCGATGTCGCGCAGGGACAAACCATCGGACTGGTGATCGAAACCCAATGCAACTATTTTTCTCCGCTGGCGTTTCCGCAAACTATCGAGGCTGGCATCCGTGTAGCGCAGTTGGGAAAATCCAGCGTGCGCTATGAGCTTGGTTTGTTTGCGCAAGATGCCCCGCTGACAGCTGCCAAAGGTCATTTTATTCATGTGTACGTGGATCGCGAAACCCGACGACCAACGCCACTACCCCATCCTCTAAAAAAAGTTCTGGAGCAACTCATTTGACAAACACCACATCGTTAGCAGCAGAATTTAACCCAGCCAGTGTCGACGCAGCTATGACATCGCGCATGTCTGTGCGTGCCTTCACAAAACAGCAAGTACCACAGCAAACCATTGCCGAGGTGTTGCAATTGGCTAGCAGGGCACCGTCTGGTACCAATACCCAGCCGTGGAAGGTTTATGTGCTACAGGGCAATAGCCGGGCCGAATTGGTCGACAAAGTTTGTGCAATCCATGATGCTGTGCGTGCCAATCCGGTATTGCTCGACGAATATAAGGAGGACTATGACTATTATCCGGAAAAATGGGTCAGCCCCTACATAGACCGACGTCGTGAGAATGGTTGGAGTTTGTACAACTTGATGGGTATTGGCAAGGCCGACAAAGACAAAATGCATGTGCAGCATCAGCGGAATTTTCGATTTTTTGACGCACCAGTCGGGCTGATGTTCACCATTGACAAGGTCATGGGGCGTGGTTCGCTGCTGGACTACGGAATGTTTCTGCAAAGCATCATGGTGGCTGCTCGGGCGCGCGGTTTGCATACCTGCCCGCAGGCCGCATGGAATGGATTTTCCAAGATCATTTTGCCGCACATTGGAGCCGGTCCTGGCGAGGTGCTGGTGTGTGGCATGGCAATGGGTTTTGCTGATGAGAGTGACAAGGTCAACACCTTGCACACCCCAAGGGTCGGTATTGATGAATTTGTCCATTGGTGCGCTTGACGCAAGTGATATGGGGATGGACTTTTGCCTGCTGCGATTTAGGCCAAGGGAAAGCGACAGTTACGTGTCAAAATTGTCAAATCAACTGAAAAATTTAATTGTCCTGTAGTCTGCAGGCTAGGAGTTGTCAATGCGAACGGATATGTTTCAACAGTCGCTGGAAGATCTGAATGGATCGACCGCGGATATCGAGGCTTCTGCCTTGATCTCGACCGATGGCCTGATGATTGCCTCTGCTTTGCCGCACGGCATGGATGAGGATCGTATCGGTGCCATGTCTGCGGCTTTGCTCTCACTGGGCGAGCGTACAGCGCGCGAATTGGCACGTGGCAAACTGGAACGGGTTTTGATTCAGGGTGAGCGTGGCTATGTGATCATGAGTTCGGCAGGACCTGAGGCTGTATTGACCGTGCTGGCCAAGTCCAATGCCAAACTGGGACTGATTTTTCTGGATATCAAGCGTGCTGCTGAAACGCTGTCCAAATTGATCTGACGGAGGGAGTCATGGGGCTTACTGATATGACACTCCCGGCCGTACCGTCTAGTGAAACGGTATTGACTTACACCGATGGGAGTTCGCGCAAGGTGTTTGTAACCGATGTCGAGGTGGCGTTTCCGCAAGGGCGACTGATTGTCTCGCGCACTGATTTGGCTGGCATCATCACCCATGCAAATGATGCTTTTGTGGAGATGAGCGCTTATACCCATGAAGAGTTGATTGGTGCCCCGCACCATATCCTGCGACACCCGGACATGCCAAAGCTTGCCTTCAAAGGTCTTTGGGACGACATTGCTTCGGGTAAAAAGTGGCATGGTTACGTCAAGAATCTTCGGAAGGACGGCGCTTATTACTGGGTCTATGCAACTGCAGTGCCAAATATTCGCAATGGAGTGATTGTTGGTTACACCTCGGTTCGTCGCAAGCCATCGCGCACCCGCATCAATGAACTTGTCCCGGTTTACCGGCAGTGGCTCGATGCTGAAAAGGGGCTTTCATGAAACTGATTTTTTTGATTGCTCCCGATTTTTCACCCGAACGCTTTGCTGGCTGGCACATGCTCAACACAACCTTGCAGCGACGCTCCGGCATCCAGTTGCACTTGGTGACCCCTGTTAGCGCCCATGAGCAAGCGCAATTTTTGGTTAACGGTCACGCCGATATTGTGTACGCCAATCCATTTGATGCCGCCGACATGATTCGTACCCATGGCTATATCCCGTTTGCAAGACCGGCGCAGCATTATGACGAGATGGTAATCGCCACTGGCTCGGCTTCTGGTTTGTCTAATGTGGAAGATTTGAAGCCAGGTTGCCGAATCGCCTTGACTGAAAACAAAGATGTCAAACTGATTGGTTTGCGTTTGCTGGAGCCAGCTGATCTGAATGCAGAACTGATTGAATGGGTGCCAGTGGACAGCTATCAGGCAGCGGCTCGCAAGTTACTCAAGGGTGAAGTTGAGGCAGCTTTTTTTCTCGCGGATGCCTTTTCTTCCCTGTCGCGTATGACTCGTTCACAGTTGCGGGTGCTGGTTGAGAGCGCTATACACGATATTTCACACGTGCTTTTGGCGCATCCGAGCATGCTCAAAGATTTACCTTCCATGGAAAAAGCATTTTTCGGGATTGGTCAAGAAGCCAGCGATAAAGATCTGCTGGAGGCTTTGGGTCTGAGCAATGGTTTTGAACCCATGACTCAGGAGCAGGCCGAATTCATGATTGATCTCATGGATACCTTGCTGGATTAAGTGTGGCATCGATGGATCAGCAGCAACAGAAACTACTGCAGCAGGCGCGTAAGACGGTTCGGCATCATGCGCGCAAGTTGATGCAGCACCCTTTGGATGTAAGTGCACACTTGGCCCGTTTGCATGCTGCCTTGGAACTCTCTGGCTCTGAACCGGTTCAAGGAGCGCTGGCTGATGTTTTTGTCATGTTTGGTGAAAAGCAGTCCGCCTTGAAACGTGCAGCCTTGCAGATGGCCCAAAGTCGTTTGGCCGCCCACGTGGTCAACTGGTTCGAGGCTGAAGTGGACTTGCACTGCGTGCCCCGCATCACGCCACTCGCCACTCGCTGGAGCGTCTTATCCATCCCGTCGGCAGATATATCCACCAGAGCCAGGCGTTGCAGCGTCGACGATTCACGGGCACTGGCGGTTCAGGTGGTCAAGTTGGTTGAGCAGGATGACCATCAAGGACAGCAAGATTTTTTACTCCATTGCCTCACCTGTCATGACAATCTGGCATTTATGTTGGCTAGGCGTGCATTGCTTCGAGTAGCCTCCAGTTTGCCACCGGGATGGGATGCCGTGAGCCATCAACTGGAACAATCCACAGAGACCGGCAACTGACCGTATTGCAGAAATGACAATTTCCTCGACTACAGGCAACACATCCATTGAATGGTTCATGTTGACACCTAAGGGTGTTTTGCGTGCCTTTGGCAGTCATCCGACTGACAGTACGGGGCATACTTTGCAAATTTTGTTGACGGGTGAGCGGACCCTGGATACCTCGACTTGGACTGACAAGGCGGGTATTGCTGGCGCAGACATTGAAAAATTGCTTGAACAGGGATGGGTTCAGCGCCTGCAACGGCCTTTGCAGGGCCCCGATGCAAAGTTGGATGACTTTTTGCAGCATGTGATCGCATCACTGTCCGGTGAAAGGCGCGCCGTGCTGGCATCCGAAGGTGGGTTTTGCTTGGGGCGTTCAGGTGTTGAGCAGGAAGAGGCCGAGGTCTTGAGTGCAGCAGCAGCAGCGTATTCTGAATTCGCCAGCAGGCAGGCGCGCAGGGGCTGGCTTGGTGCTTCGAATTATGTGTCGTTTCACTCCGACACAGAGTTTTTGCTGCCCAGCTATTCGTTTGTGCCATTTTGGGTTGACGAAGCTGGCTACTGGCTCATCTTGATGGGGGAGCCGATGCTAAACAGCCCCGCTCTGGTTGAGCTACTCTGGGGCATCAAAGAAGCCGGCACTCGCTTTGCAAAAAGCGAATGATATTGGGGTCACCCACACTTTGCTTATTTGAGATCGTCGGCAATCAGTTTTGCAATCCGTTGTGCATCTGCAGCCACAGTGCTTGAGCCGTCGGCATCCTGAACTGACACGGTCGTCAAATTACCCTGACTGACGACCGAAATCCTGAACTTTTGGGGTGCCGCGCTTGTTTTCGATGAGCTGAACAAGTTCGCAAAAAATCCCTTTTCCGCCTTGTCGGCCACTGGTGCCACATAGCGCACAAAGTAAATACCCTTGGCCCGGTCACGATCTTCAACTGTGAAGTTAGTACGATCCAATGACAAGCCAACCCGACGCCAGGCGCGATCAAACCCGTCGTCAATCTGAACCACCGACTCGCCATTCACTGTGACAATTCGTGAATTGGTCAGGCCGGCAGCTCCAGCCACCAGAACTTTTGATTGTTCCTGTGTTACGCCAAGCTTGACCATCAGGCGTTGCAAGAATTCAGCTTCAAGTTCGGTGTCTGCCGGGCGGGGTTGCCACACAGTACGGTCTTTTTCGGTGGAGGTGTAAACCTCAATCATGCCCCGGTGGCTGATAAAAACCTCAGTGCCACCACTGGCATTGCGTTCAAGCCGGGTGCGAAACCTGTCACGTTCACCGGTTGAGTACAGCCCGTCAAGAACTTTTCCAATCGTGTTGCGAACAAAGTCTTGCGGGAGTTTGGCGCGGTTCTCGGCCCATTCGGTTTCCATGATGCCCAGAGTGGATTGATCCATGGTCAAAATAAAGCCGTTTTCATGCCAAAAGTCCTTGATAGGATCCCACAGCTTATCGGCCGGACGGCTAATAACCAGCCAGCGTTGAGTGCCTGAGCGCTCAATACGCACATCACCCAAGGATGCTGCTGCAGTAGGGGCTTTCTGACTGGTGCCTTGACCCAGCTGGTAATTGGATGCTGTAACGGGAGCGCCTGGCACCACGTAACGGGTCTCTCGGGAGAGTTGGGTCAAGTCGGGTGGAACATCAAGTGTGGGTGCTTTGCCAGCACTTTTATAGTCAACTTTGTCACCCTGGAGCACGGAACATGCACCCAGTGTCAGGGACAAGCCCAAAAGTGCAAGTTTGGAGAAATGGTTCACAAAAAATCCTTCAATATTAAATGGAGTCAGCAACTGCGGCTTAAAGTAAACCGACAGCTCGCAAAGTAGCTTCAACCAGACTTTCGTTGGCTGTGGTCAGTTCAGTTAAGGGCAGGCGCAGGGTGCCCCCGCACAAATTCATTCTCGCCATGGCCCATTTCACAGGAATGGGGTTGGCTTCAACAAACAGGTTTTTGTGCAAAGGTAGCAGATTGAACTGGATCGCCATGGCTTGTTTGACATCACCAGCAATCGCGGCAACACACAACTCATGCATCAACCTGGGCGCTACATTGGCGGTTACGCTGATGTTGCCTTGACCACCGCATAACATCAGTGCCACCGCTGTTGGGTCATCGCCAGAATAAATCGCAAAACCCTCGGGTGCCTCACGAATCAGCCATTGCGCTCGGTCTATATTCCCTGTTGCTTCCTTGATACCGATGATGCCGGGAACCTGGGCAAGTCGTAAAGCGGTCTCTACGCTCATATCTGCCACTGATCGACCGGGCACGTTGTACAACACCATGGGCAGATCAACCGCCTCGGCGATCGCCTTGAAATGCAGGTACTGGCCTTCTTGGGTCGGTTTGTTGTAGTACGGAACGACCTGCAACTGGCAATCAGCACCCACTTTTTTTGCGAATTTGGTCAGCTCAATGGCCTCGGCGGTACAGTTGGAACCGCAGCCTGCCATGATGGGAACACGTCCAGCGGCTTGTGCAACCGCGACACGGATGATCTCGCAGTGTTCCTCAACGCTTACGGTGGGGGACTCGCCGGTGGTACCCACCACGCCAATGCAGTCGGTTCCCTCTGCGATGTGC
The DNA here is from genome assembly GCA_903927495.1 of uncultured beta proteobacterium. Taxonomy (GTDB): domain Bacteria; phylum Pseudomonadota; class Gammaproteobacteria; order Burkholderiales; family Burkholderiaceae_C; genus Rhodoferax. The sequence goes on along the minus strand of CAIYNH010000508.1, from coordinate 3,254 downwards.
CAGTCGATCAATTTGCGCAGTGTAGGGTAATCGACACTGCCGTCTTCGAGCATTGGAGTAACCAGGGCAACGATGCTGCCGGTGATGGGGCGATTTGAAAGTGTCATCTTGTGGGCCAATTTGATTAGCTGGCTATTTTAGCGAGAGCGGGTGGCGATCTGGTGACCGGAACTTGTCTATGTCGTGTGTCTGCCGAATCGCTGCGATGCGTTGCACAAATCGCTCTGGTTGATTCAAAAAACCGTCTTCATAGGCGACGATGTGCAGACTCTGGCACACTTTCAGTAATTCGCCCGGTTGCAACAAAAAGTCGGGTCTGGATGGTTTTCCAACACAAGCATTGCCGATGGCGAAGGTTTCATACAGCAGCAGACCCCCTGGTGCAAGGCATTGGATTAGCGTTGGCATCAGCATCCGCCATAAATAGTTGATGACGATCACCACGTCAAATTGTTGAGGTAGCAAGCCATCCATCAAAGGCCAATGACCATTTTCTATGTCAGCTTCGATGCTTGTTCCGTACTGGCGAGCACTGGTTAAAGCCTCGGCTGAGCGGTCTATGCCCGTGGTGGAAAAGCCATGCGAAGTAAACCACTGCATATGTCTACCCTGTCCACAGGCAATGTCCAGGACGGTACCGCCCGGACGTGCCAGGTGGGTCCACCTTTGCACCCAATCCGATACCTCAAGCAGATGTTGAGTAGGCGAAGGCGGCGGTCTGAGTTTGGACATGCTCAAAAACAACCCCACACCTGATTGGCCACCGTCATCAAAAATTCCGGGCGGCCATACAAAAAAAATACCGACAAAAGCAGCACCAACAGTGCCACATAGAGCAGGATTTTGTAGACCAATTTCATTTGAGTCATGCTGGTTGCGGTACCGGATCACGCATGATTGCCGCTTCTTTTATGGGTAGATTAACCAATGCTGCCAGTACGCCCAGCGCTATCGCGATATACCACACGATGTTGTAACTCCCCGTTTTGTCATATAAAAAGCCACCTAGCCAGACACCCAGAAAAGAGCCAATTTGGTGACTGAAAAAAACAAAGCCACCGAGCATGGACAAGTGTGCTACACCAAATATCTGCGCTACCGTGGCATTTGTTGGCGGTACGGTGGAGAGCCACAGCAAGCCCATGACGGCTGAAAAGACATACACGCTGGCAGGGGTCAGAGGTACCAGCAAAAATACACCAATCACCAGTGCGCGTGCTAGGTAGATGAATGCCAATATGTTTTTTTTCAGGATGCGTTGCCCCAAAACCCCGGCTGCGTAGGTTCCAAATACGTTGAACAGGCCAATCAGTGCCAGTGAATAACTTGCCACCTGAGGTGACAGGCCGTGATCCCTCAAATAACTGGGCATGTGTACACCAATGAACACCACCTGGAATCCGCAGACAAAATAACCTGCCATGAGTAATTGAAAACTTCGGTAGGCAAATGCCTCGCGCAGCGCCTGCATGATGGATTGCTCACGAAAATGTCCGGCACCGCCTCTGAAATGGGGTTCACGCAGTCCCCATGCCAGCGGAATCATCAGCATTGACGCGGCAGATAGCGCCACCAGTGCTTCCTGCCAGCCCAAACGGCTGATCAAAAAGCCCTCAGTGGGCACCATTAAAAACTGGCCAAATGACCCGGCTGCAGCTGCAATACCCATGGCCCATGACCTTTGGCTTGCCGGTACATTGCGGCCAATCACGCCATAGATCACGGCGTAAGTAGTACCTGCCTGGGCCATACCGATGAGCACACCTGCGGTTAGGGTGAACATCATGGCTGAGCTGGCGTGGGCCATGCCAACGAGCCCTAGCGCATACAGTACTGCACCACCCACAATCACACGCAAGGCACCGAACCGGTCTGCCAGCATGCCGGCAAAAATGCCCGATAAACCCCACGCAAGATTTTGTACAGCCAATGCAAAGGCAAAGGTTTCACGGCTCCAGTTCTGGCTTTGGGTAATAGGTTGCAGCCATAAACCAAAGCCGTGCCGAATACCCATGGACAGGGTCACAATGCCCGCTCCGCAAAGCAGCACCTGGTTAATTGAGAGAATTTTTGAGGAATGGGCCATGCGTGGAATATACCGAAATGCGTCGGGCCTGCGCTGGTGGTACCGGTATTTCCGCACAATGGACTCATTGCTTGAATTTGCTGAATTCTCTGAAGGTACCTCATTGGTACCTTCATGTTCAAAGAACTACTTCATTTATGATAGCTGTTAGCGCTTTCTCATCAAGCCTTGGAAGCCAAATTTATACTTGATTTATGCTATCAGAGGAAAGCAATTATTCCTATACGCCAAGTTTTTCGCGCCATCCCGGAAAAATGCTGTCTGCATCTTTAGGGAACGACTCAAAGGCGCGGGCAAACTCTTTATGCTCTTTGGCCCATTCAATCGGATCTGCACCGCACTTCCAGCACTCATACGACTGGCGCAACGAAACGGCACCGGCTGCGGGTGAATCAATATGGCCATAAGAGCCGCCACCGGCGGTGTTGATGATGTTGCCGTGGCCCAGGTTTTCAAAGAAACCCGGCAGGCGCAGGGCGTTCATTCCGCCTGAGATGATGGGTGTGGTGGGTTTGATGCCATACCATTTCTGAAAATAGATCGGGCCTTGGCACTCATCGCGCTCGATCATGTAGGCAATGACCCTGTCATCGCCTTCGCCTTCCATCTTGCCGTAACCCATGGTGCCGACGTGGATGCCCGATGCGCCTTGCAAACGACTCATTTTGGCCAGTACAAAGGCGGTGTAGCCGCGCTTGGCTGACGGCGATGTGATCATGCCGTGTCCGGCACGGTGGTAATGCAGGTACTGGTTGGGGTACTGACGACGTGCTGTCGTGATCATGCCGGGGCCACCGACAAAGCCGTCGACCAGGAACGCGAGCTTGTCTGCATCCGGACCAAAAGTTTCCAGGGCAAAGTCGGCACGGGCGCACATCTCATAGTGGTCGTCTGCGGTGATGTTCATGGAAAACAGCTTGGCTTGGCCGGTTTCATCCTGCGCGCGCTTGAGCGAGTCATACACCAGTGGCAGTGTCTTTTTGATTGGTGCAAACACCTGGTTGCCTTGGGGTTCGTCATTTTTGATGAAGTCTCCACCAAGCCAGAATTGGTAAGCTGCAGCTGCAAACGGCTCTGGGCGCAGACCCAACTTGGGTTTGATAATGGTGCCGCTGATATAGCCGCCGTTCACTACCGGACGGCCCAGAATCCGCCACAGGTCAGAGAT
>CAIYNH010000507.1 GCA_903927495.1 uncultured beta proteobacterium | reverse complement strand
GTCAGCGCCGTCATCACCATGGTGACCGTAGGCAACGGTGCAACGCTGGAAATTCAAAATCAGATTGCAGGGCTGGGCACCAACTTGCTGCAGGTACGCCCAGGTCAGCGCATGATGGGCGGCACCGGTGGTGCCCCGTCATTCAAGGAAGCTGATGCCGAAGCCATAGTCAGCCAGATTGGCGGCATCGCAGCGGTCGCAGCCGAGGGGCGCAGCGGTGCCACCATCGTGCTCGACGGCCGCAACTGGAACAGCAGCGTCATTGGTAGCAGCAACGATTGGTTGTTCACCGGCAACTGGAAACTGGCCGATGGCCGTGAATTCACGCAAGAAGAACAAGTCGCAGGTGCGGGTGTCTGTCTGATTGGTGAGACCGTGCGGCGCGAACTGTTTGGCAGCCGGGCGGCACTAGGCACGTCGATTCGCGTCAAGCAAATCAGTTGCGAGGTGATTGGCCTGCTGGGCGAAAAAGGTCAGGGTGCCTTTGGCAACGACCAGGACGATGTGGTCATGATGCCGCTGCACACGCTGCAGCGCCGCATCACCGGCAACACCCGCGTCAACACCTTGCTGGTATCAATGCAGGATGGTGCCGACCCGGACCGGGTCAAGTCCGGCATCACCCAATTGCTGCGTGAGCGGCGCAAATTGGCACAGGACGACGAGGACAACTTCAATGTGCTTGACACCAAACAACTTGGCGAAACCCTGTCTGGAACCACCAAAATCATGACCACACTGCTGGGCGCGGTGGCTGCAGTCAGCCTGCTGGTCGGCGGTATCGGCATCATGAACATCATGCTGGTTAGCGTGACCGAGCGCACCCGCGAAATCGGTCTGCGTTTGGCCATTGGTGCACTCGAGCGCGAGGTACTGCTCCAGTTTTTAATAGAAGCCGTGGTGCTGGCGGCCATTGGCGGGCTGATTGGCATTGTGCTGGCCACCGCTGCATCGATCGGCCTGGCCAAATTCATGAACGTTCCGTTTGTCTTCAACCTGGGTGTGAACCTGGTCTCATTTGTGTTTTCGGCCGGCATTGGCGTGGTGTTTGGCTACTTTCCGGCCCGCCGGGCAGCTCGAATGGACCCAATCGAAGCCCTCCGACATGAGTAATACGATTGCCTAAATGTGGCTCTAGTGCTTATGGGGTAAGCGATGTTTGCTATTATTGTTAGCATCAACTCAAGAATAGCTAATCAAAAACAACCAGTTTTGCATCTGCTCCGTCAAGGGCGCACTTGGGTCGCAAAAAAGTCGACCCAACATGGGCCTGTTACTTATTTCGTGTCGCAGGTCTACCGACTTTGTCGCGCACCTATTAAAACCTACGCAACTGGCTAAAGCAGCATTTGAGTGAATTAGAATGCCCCTAATAAAAATAGATCAGTCGCTGGAAGCGGAAAGAGTTTGCCACCCATATAGGGTTTGAGATGCTCTTATTTTTTGTTTGATTGCCAAACTGCTTCAGTTCATGATTGTTAGCCATTTCTTCCTGCGAAATTTAAAGAACAAAGCGGTGTCATTGCTGGCGATTGCTTTTGTCTGCTCAACTCCAGGTTTCAAAATTTTATTTTC
>CAIYNH010000506.1 GCA_903927495.1 uncultured beta proteobacterium | reverse complement strand
GGTCGACCTGGCAGCCGCGATGGCGCTCGCGACAACGCCCGTGGCCCAGGAGGACGTCCTGATGACCGTGGCCCGCGTCGTGACGCGCGCCCTGGCTCTGATCGCCCGGCATTTGGGGACCGCTTCGAAGCCCCCCGCTTGGGTGATGCGGCCTTCAGAGCCCAACGAGATGCACTTGAGCAGGCACAGTTTGCTCTGCGTAAGCTGGCAGCTCAGGCACACGGTGAAGCCTTGACGCAGTTGCTCACCTCCTGGGAGTCGCGTGATGCCACGCAAGTGCCCAATGTGCAAGAACTCGGCAACCGGGTATCGCCTGCGGTACGCGGCGGCTGGGCCAAAGCCATCGCTCAAGCTCCTGTTGGTGACGGTAGCACCAGTTTGCTGCGGCTTGAAATGGCAGCCGAAGTGCCAACACCAGCTGAGCACTTGAGCGCGCGGCGCATGCTGCAATTACAGCTTTTAACCAAGCGCAATGACCCGGCACCAGTTCAAACCTGGGGGCAAGATGCAGCAGTGGTGTTGGCCAGCAGTTTTGATGCAGCGCAGGCTCGCCGGCTGCAAAATGTACTGAAAGTGTTGTTAAAACCTTGAGCAGCGGTAGCCTCAATCTGGCCCTGGCCGGAATGATTCCCAAATCGGATTCATCCTGCGAAAGAACTCGTCAGAGTCTAAACAAGCGATAAGCGCAGTGGCGTATCGCCTCTGACAAGCCGCAGCACTTGGAGCCGGGGAGGAGTGGCGCTGGCATCCCAATCACTCAGCACCAAACGCTGCAATGGCTGCCCAGTTGAGTTGCGCAGAAGATGATCTGCCGGGTGGTGGGTATGACCATGAATGAGCGCAGTGGCCTGCGCTTGATCCAGCAAATCGAGTACTGCCGCACTGTCGAGATCAACAAATTTTTTGCCGTTTTTTTTCTGTGCTTCACTCTCGCAGCGTAGACGACGGGCAATACTTTGACGTTCTGCCACGGGTTTGCTCAAAAAGTGCTCGCGCCAGAACTGGCCGCGTACTTGCTTGCGAAATTGTTGGTATTCAACGTCACCCAGACACAGAGCATCTCCATGTGAAAGCAGCCAGCGTTGCTCGTCTAACTCCAGCACACAGGGGTCCGGTTGCAGTTTCATGCCGCAGGCATCAGCACAGTCTTGGCCCAACAAAAAATCACGGTTGCCATGCAAAAAATAGATCTCCATGCGATCAGATGCCAACTTCAGCACCTGCTGGCATCGCATCACAAAACGTGCATCCGGGTCGTCAGAAGCATTGACAACGTCATCTCCTACCCACACTTCAAACAAATCTCCCAGGATGAACAAGGCATCGGCCTGGGTCTGTTCCATGTAGTTATGCCAAGCTGCAAAGGTAGCGGCCTCGCTGGCCTGCAAGTGCAGGTCGGAGATGAAATCAATCACGCGCCAATTGGATTTAGCGCTAATTGACATAGTCATTCACATTACAGAGCGACCGCTTTCTCGATTACCACATCTTCTACTGGCACATCGTCGTGGTAACCCTTGCGGCTGGTTTTAACGGTCTTTATTTTGTCGACGACCTCGGTGCCAGACACCACTTTGCCAAACACCGCATAACCCCAACCGGAGGCTGATATGGCAGTGTGGTTCAGAAAACCATTGTCGGCTACGTTGATAAAAAATTGGGCTGTGGCAGAGTGTGGGTCACTTGTGCGCGCCATGGCCACACTGTAGTTAAGATTCTTTAAGCCATTGTTGGCCTCGTTATTGACTGGGGAGTCGCCTTTCTTTTCTTTCATGCCAGGCTCCATGCCACCTCCCTGCACCATGAATCCAGGAATGACACGATGAAAAATAGTGTTGTCATAGTGACCTTTGGCCACATAGCTCAAAAAATTCGCGACGGTTTTTGGCGCTTTCGCCTCATCGAGTTCAAGCGTGATCACGCCGTAGTTGGCAATGTGGAGTTCGACTTGGGGATTGCTCATGATTTATTTCACCAGGGTTGCAGAGTTGATAAGAATGGTAATTTTGGGAACATCGCTCGGAAAGGGACCACCCGCACCAGTGGGTGTGGTTTTAATTTTTTCAATAACTTCCATGCCCTGCACCACTTTACCGAACACGGTGTAGCCATAGGATTGAGGACTCGGGTCAAGAAAGGCATTGTTTTTGACGTTGATAAAAAACTGTGCTGTAGCCGATTGAGGATCATTGGTGCGTGCCATGGCGATGCTACCCTCGATATTTCTGGGTCCACCTTTGGCGAGTGCCTCGCGGCCTTCATGTGGCACCGGGGCTCGAGTCTTTTTCTCAGAAAACTTACTATCAAAACCACCACCTTGAACCATGAAATTGCTAATTACACGGTGGAAAATAGTGCCGTCGTAGTGCTTGTCTTTGACGTACTGCAAGAAGTTTTCGACAGTTTTTGGAGCAGCATCTGGGTAAAGCTCCAGCACAAAGTCACCCGCCGAAGTGGCAAATTTGACTTGGGGTGCAGCCTCTGCATAAACCGAAGTTGCTGCAGAATATATAGCAGCTACTGCAATGGCAGAGCGGGCTATAGCATATATCCTATTAAATTTCATCAGATGACTCCTTCATAAAAAATTTTCCACTGATTGCTGTGACGAATCCAGTACTGGCGTTTGGTCTGACCGGTGCGCTGCCCCCCCAGCACTTCGCCAAAGGTGGCCAGCATGGTGTCACTGGCATCGGTCCAACGCAATAAAGACAAGTCTTTGACTTCGATGGCGCGCCCCTGCGACTTGGCAACCTCCCGGCGCAGGACCGGCAACCATTCGACGATAGATTTGCCGTTACTGTTGAAGTCGTTGGCGTAGAAGGCCGCGACTTCGTCAATTCTGCCTTCACTCTTGGCCTTCAGCCAGGCTTTCAGACTGTTCTCAAAATGGTTGGCTTCAGCATGGGCTGTCTGCGCAGAAACCCATTTCAGAGCTGAAGAAATAACCACAGGTGTAGAGCGTATTTCGACCGTTTTGATGATGTGCTCCAAGTCTGGATTGGTCAAAACCACGCAACCGTCACTGGCTAACGGCGGCCGTGAAAACTGGGCCCGCGGGGTACCATGCAACCAGATGCCGCCGCCGGTCTTGCCGCGTTTGATATCAAGCACGTTTGGATAATTGATCGGCAATGCACCTGATCCATAGTAGTCTTTAAGCGTATTCGGATTGAGCAGACTGGTGATGAAGTAAATCCCCAGCGGTGTGCGCAGGTCACCTTCGACCTTTTTCTCAAGTCCGGATTTTCCAATTGAGATGTAATAGTCAGCGACCAATGTCAAGCCATTTGCTTGGTTTTCGAACAGGTACAGGCGAGCGCGTGAGGCATCAATTGCAATAGCGTGCTTGTTTCGTGGCGAGAGCAGCAGAAACTCTGAGGGAATAGCACCTAGCGGAGGGCGTTCGCGCAGCGCCTTGATACGCATGTATGACTCATTTCGCAACTCGTTCAACGTGACATCACTGCCTTCAAGTTGGTTGATCGGAATATCACCTAAGGTTTTCAGGACTCGGGTGCGTGACGAAAGAAGATCACCATAAACCAATTGAGCCAACTGGAAATTTGGAAAATCCTGCACCAAATGCTCGGCACGCGCCAGTGCCTGTTTCACATCGGCTCTGCCAATGAGTTTGTAAATCTCAATAAGGCGTGCTTCAGCAACGCCGTCTTTGGGTGCATTGACCACCGCCGGTGTGCCGGTGTGGCCCTTTTTTTTTACGTTCTTCGAGTAGGCGTGCTGAGCCAGAAGCGCTGCACTCAGTGCCAGCATCAACAGAAATCTAGGAAAAAAAACCCTTATAAGGTAAGGCATGCTTGGAGGCAAAAAAACTGGCGGCCAATCGCCGCCAGATTCGGGTTGCCAGAATGAATGTCAGGCATCAATTGCCAGTTGATTCCTTGGTGATAAGCCACTGGTTGCTTGTTTTGCGCAAAAACAAGGTCTTCCGACTGGCAACCGACAGGCTGTCGGCTTTGTAAGTTTGACGAAATTTTGCGACTGCTTCATCACCGCTCACCTTGACGCTGAGTTCTGTGAGCTTGACATTAATGTGCGACTTGCCAGTAATGCGGTCACGCCGGTCTTGCTCCCAAGTGCTGCGACTGTGCTTACCTGCAGGTGTGAAATCCGGGCCATAGGCGGCCAAATAAGTGTTCAGGTCTTTGGCTGACCAAGCCTGCGCCCAGGCATGCACGGCGGCTTCAGCCGACTTCACGTGGTCGGCATCAGCTGATACCTGAACTGCCTTGGTTGCCGCACCGGAAACCGTGGCTACTGCAGGCGCAGAAGGTTTAACTGCTGTGGCAACCGGTGAAACCGCTGCTGCAGAGGCTGGTTTTGCAACGGTCACCGGCGCAACAGGGGCAGTCACAGGGGGCGCAACCGGTGCCGTCATTGCTGGCAGTTCGGATGACGGGTTGGCTGCTGGCCGTGGGTTGGCTAGGTTGGGTTTGAATACTTCGCGAATCAATGCCAGCTTGGGTGGCACGGCGACATTGCCGCTGTCGAGTTGCAGGGCCTTGTTGTAGGCCTGGCTGGCCAATCGGGCATAAACGTCACCAATATTTTCGTGCGCAGTGGCATAGCTGGGATTGGTGCGAATGGCCATCTCAAGCGCTGCACGAGCCTTGTCATACTGCCCCTGACCGGCATAAAGAACCGCCAAATTGTTGTAGGGTTCGGGT
>CAIYNH010000505.1 GCA_903927495.1 uncultured beta proteobacterium | reverse complement strand
TGCATCGCAATCCACAAGCCTTTGAGCGCGAGTGGGCACTGCACCTGTTGGAGAGGATGGACCTTAGCGAGCATTTGCTTCGATACCCAAGACAACTCTCAGGTGGCCAGCAAAGTCGGGTTGCGATCGCTCGGGCCTTGGTCACCCAGCCCGCGATCCTCCTCATGGACGAGCCATTTGCTGCCCTCGATGCCATGACTCGGGAAGAACTGCAAGATGTTTTGCTAGACATTTGCCGCGAGCAATCCAGTTCGGTATTCTTTGTTACGCACGATATTTCCGAGGCAGTTTATCTGGCCGACCGTGTCGCCGTAATGACTGCGGGACACCTGCACGGGGATCTGCGTGTCACGCTGCCAAGACCGCGTCAGCAGGTAGTGCGTTACAGTGCCAAATTCAATGATGTCTGTGCAGAATTGCGCGCATCCATGGACAGTTGCTAGAGTATGACAAGTGCACGGTTCATTTCCCTGATGTTGCTGGTTATCGTTCTGGGAGTATGGGAGTTTTCCTCGAGGTGGTTTCATATTTCAGCATTGATCCTGCCCTCACCCTCATCGGTGCTTGCTACATTGTGGCGCGGCATCGGCACTGGCTATCTTTGGCCGCACCTTGCTCAAACCAGTCTAGAAGTTGGCTTAGGTCTTTTGATGGGGGGCACCCTGGGATTTGTGGGTGGCATTGTGCTGAGTGAAAGTGACTTTGCAAGAAGCGTGTTTATGCCCTACTTAGTGACCAGTCAAGTGGTGCCCAAGTTGGCACTCGGGCCGTTGTTCATTGTCTGGTTTGGTTTTGGCACTCTGCCCTCCGTGATCATGACAGCTTTGATCTGCTTTTTTCCACTCATGGAAAATACCCTGACCAGTTTGAAAACCGTTGATATACAACGTTTGGAACTGTTCCGAATGTTACGGGCCAGCCGATGGCAGATATTGTGGCATCTGAAAATTCCAGCAGGTTTGCCGGGCATCATGGCTGGTCTGAGGGTGGCTGTCGTGCTAGCACTGGTGGGCGCAGTTGTTGCTGAGTTCGTAGGTGCCAGCAAAGGACTCGGGGCATTAATCATCGTCTCCCAAAGCATGATGGACACGTCACAGATGTTTGCAGTGCTGGTCGTCATTACGGCCCTAGGACTTGTCATGTACCAGTGCACGCTGAAACTTGAGCAATACTTGCTTAAGTCATATCGATAACTTTACTAGGAGAAACGCTTGAAAAGAAACATCGCTCTTCGCTTGCTTAGCCTATGCGCCACAGCCGGATTGCTTGCTTGGCTTACCAGCATGCAAGCGCTTGCCCAAAACTCAACAAACCTGGCCAAAGTGACAATAGCCGGGTGGAGCAAGCCGATTACCGAAATTACCAATCTGTTGGTTGAAGAAGACAAAGGCTTTTTCCGTGCGAAGGGTATAGAACTGGGTTACATCTCAGGTGCTGGGGGGGGCGATGCCATCCGAAATCTACTCAGCGGTCAGGCTGATGTGGCTTTCACAGATCCGGGCTCCTTCTTTGCTGCGATCGATAAAGGTGAGAAATTACGTGCCATCTACGATATCTACCCGCAAAACGTGTTCAATGTGGTCTCACTGAAATCACAAAACATCACCAAACCCTCGGATTTGAAGGGCAAGCGGATTGGTGTCTACAGCCTCTCCAGCGGTACCCGCCAGAACCTTCTGGTGCTACTGCATCAAGCCGGGCTGAACGAGTCTGACATCACCATTGTGGTTACTGGACTACTCAATTTTGTACCCTTGATTCAAGGCCAGGTGGACGCGACTGCCGCCACT
>CAIYNH010000504.1 GCA_903927495.1 uncultured beta proteobacterium | reverse complement strand
TGCACAGCATGTCGCTGATGAACATCAACCTGGTTATGGGTGCCTTTTGCGCGGCACTCCTTTCGCGTCAGTTCGCGCCTAATCGCGCTCCAAAACTCGAGTACTTTTGGGCAGCGCTGGGTGGCTCCCTGATGGGTATCGGGGCTTCGCTGGCGGGTGGTTGCACCACGGGTGGGTTTTTAAACCCGGTGCTGCATGCGTCACCGGCCGGATGGGCCATGTGGATTGGCCTGCTGGCAGGTGCTGCGTTAGGCTTCAAATTGCTACTTTGGACCATGGACAACATTACCTGGGGAACACAGGCACCTCATGCAGTAACCATTCCCAAAAGCCTGCATGCGGCATACCCTTGGGTGGGTGGCGTGGTCGCACTGGCTGCGCTGACATGGGCTTTAATATGGCTCTACTCTGGCAGCGCACCATTGGTGTATCGCGGACCGATTGTGCTTGCAGGCTTTGCAATTGGTTTCGTCATGCACCGCTCACGCCTGTGTTTTTCCAGGGCATTTCGGGAGCCGTTTGTGACAGGCGAGGGTGAAATGACCAAAGCCGTGATCTTGGCACTGGCCATTGGCATCCCCCTCGCTGCGCTGCTGTTTCAAAAAAAGGTAATTGACCCCTACATCGCAATTCCAGCGACTTTCTGGATTGGCTCGGCGACAGGCGGACTGATTTTTGGGATTGGTATGGTCTTCGCTGGCGGTTGTGCCTCTGGTGCACTGTGGCGCATGGGTGAAGGTCATTTCAAGCTGTGGGTGAGCATGTTCTTCTTTGCCTGGATCGGCTCAACTGCCAGCGCGTTGTTCAAACGATTTAATCTCACTGCCATCGATGCCGAGAACACCGATGCTTTTGAGCGAACTTACATCGGCTTCCAGGCATACATGCCTGAGATGTTGCACGGATGGGGAGTGACTTTTCTAGTTTCATTTGGCTTGCTGATTCTGTGGTATTCACTGGTTCGCTATAACGAATCCACTGAGAAATTCACCTTGATATAGCACCCTGCTGGTTATTGGCGAAGGGCAGGAAATGTTGCTCCACACCGCAAAATTCAATCCCGCCCACCATGCGCCGCCCTGTAACTTTGAGGACTCAGTCCAGTTCGACGTTTGAAAAAACGCGAGAAATAGGCCGGATCATCAAAACCCAGTTCTGTCGCAACACGGGCAGTTGGAGCGGCAATGTAAATCAGACGTCGACAGGCCTCACGCGTCAACCGCTCGTGAATTAACTCCAATGCACTTACATACCGCTCTGCACGCACCAGACGGTTAAGTCGAGGCGTGGAGAGTCCCAAGCGCGAGGCATACCGCTCGAGCGACCAGTGCTCAAGAAAATGCTGCTCTACTAACAGCAAAAATCGGGTAAAAAGTGCATGATGCTGATATGACCGCTGGTCTCGCGCCTGCTGCCCATGCTCACTGGCTTTTGATAAGTGCCAAACCAGCGCTCTGGCCAACCAGACCGGTACCGGGGAGCCCGCCGAATCGGGCACACTAAATTCTGCCCGCAGTGCCTGACACAGGGTATTGAGCTGCACTGAGGTGCTGACATCTTGCTCAAACTGCAGCACGGCCGGCACCAAAAACAAAGCCCGAAAAGCCTCACCTACAGTCTGAAACTCGCCTTCTACCAAAAACTGCGCACTCAAAGTCAAAACGGTGCCATCAGTCCCTGGCGCAAACCGAAATCCATGCACCACGCCGGGTGGAATCACCAGCGCCACAGGCCCCAAAACGGTGTTGCGACGCTCATCGAGCAACACCTCCGCCGAGCCTTGTTGTAACCAGAGCACTTGGTACAAACCGTGGTGAACGTGTGGCTCGATCTCCCACTGGTAGCGTTCGCTGCGGGATTGAACATTTTCTACGTGCAACATGTCCTGCGCGGCAACTGCCGTTTCACCATACAGCGAAAAGGCAGGAATAGATTTCTCTTTGCGCGCAGATTTTGTTGTATCGGATAATTTATTCATTTGCAGATTTTGAACGAAAAGTACCAGTCAAAGTGGTACTTTTTACAGTGCATTGCGCACTTGAAGACACTACAGTCAGGGTTCGAACAAACCAATAACGGAGACAAACCATGTTCAGTTTCGATCCCTACTCACCCGCCGTCGATGCGGACCCGTTCCCATACTACAAAACCTTGCGCGATGAGCAACCCTGCTTCTGGAGCCCGGAGGCACAAATGTGGGTGTTGTCACGCTACGCCGACATTGTCTCGGCCGGGCAGGACTGGCAGACCTACTCAAGTGCCAGTGGCAACCTGATGACCGAACTGCCAGGGCGCGCTGGCGCAACTTTGGGCAGTTCGGATCCACCGAAACACGATCGTCTGCGTGGACTGATCCAGCACGCCTTCATGAAGCGCAATCTGATGGCACTTGAAGAACCCATTCGCGATGTGGCCAAGCAGGTATTCGGGCAACTCAATAGGGTCAAGCAGTTTGATTTCAAAGTGGCATCATCTCAGTTCACCGTCAAGGTGCTCATGGCAGCCTTGGGTCTGCCCATGGGTGACGAAGCGATCGTCAATGAGGACGATGTACGCGAAAATGCCGTGCTAATGGTGCAATCCGATGCCCGCACCCGAGCCAAAGGCCCTGAGCACATTGCAGCTTATAACTGGATGCAAGAATATGCAGCAAAGGTGATTTCAATGCGTCGGGCTGAACCACGCAATGACTTGATCAGCAATTTCGCACTCGCCGAAATTGATGGCGACCGCCTGGACGACCGTGAAGTGCTCCTCACAACCACCACACTGATCATGGCGGGGGTCGAGTCCTTGGGTGGTTTCATGATGATGTTTGCCTACAACATGGCCACATTTTCTGAGGCCCGCAAAGCACTGGTAGCCAACCCCGCGTTGTTGCCTGATGCCATTGAAGAAAGTCTGCGCTTTAACACCTCGGCCCAACGTTTTCGTCGCCGTTTGATGCGCGACGTGACGCTGCATGGCAAAACCATGAATGAAGGCGACTTTGTCTGCCTGGCTTACGGCTCTGGTAACCGTGACGAGCGCCAATACCCCAATCCGGACAGCTATGACATCGGCCGCAAACCCCGCGGTCATTTGGGCTTTGGTGGTGGCCTGCATGCCTGCCTGGGCACGGCTATTGCACGCATTGCGGTGAAGATCGCGTTTGATGAGTTCCACAAAGTAGTGCCTGAGTACCACCGCGTGGCAGACCAATTACCCTGGATGCCCTCAAGTACCTTCCGCAGTCCGCTGGTGCTGGAACTGGCTGTTTGATAATCCACGCTTGATCCCAAGCTCTGCGCCGCCCTGATCAGGCGGCGCGTTTTTATTTCTGGAGACCTTATTCATGGCCAACATCACCTACATCGAAGCGTCCGGACATTCCACGACCGTCAACCTGCATGAAGGCTGGAGCCTGATGCAAGGAGCAACTGCCAACGGAATTGATGGAATTTTGGGCGAATGCGGCGGTTCCTGCGCATGCGCCACCTGCCACTGCTATGTCGATGAATCCCGCCTGAGCGACCTGAGTCCGGCCAGCGAGAATGAACTCGTCATGCTGGACAACGTCGCCGCGGAGCGGCATCCCAACAGCCGTCTGGCCTGCCAGATCAAGGCCAGCGCTGCGCTGGAAGGATTGGTCGTTACCTTGCCGGATGTCCAGGAATGAGCGCACCTGAAGGCCCCATCGTCATCGTCGGTGCCGGTCAAGCCGGCGTGCAAACCGCCGAGGCACTGCGTAGTGCTGGCTTTGCCGGCAGCATCACGCTGTTGGGTGACGAAGCGCACATGCCCTACCATCGCCCACCCTTATCCAAGGCCTGGCTTGCAGGCGAAATAAGTGCTGAACAATTGGTGATGCGGACAGCGGAGGCGCTGGCACGCAAAAATATCGAACTGCGTTTGAATTGCACAGTGCAAGCGATTAACACCAGCGCCCAAACCGTAACGCTGACCAGCGGCGAAGTTCTGCCATATTGCGGATTGGCCCTGAGCACCGGATCGACTCCCCGCAACCTAGCCTTACCCGGAGGCAATGACCCGGGCGTGCTACCCCTTAGATCGCGCGACAACGCTAGCAGCATTGCTCAGCGCCTTACCGAGTGCGCCGACAAAGGCTGGCCGGTAGTGGTCATTGGGGGCGGCTTTATCGGGCTTGAATTGGCCGCCACCGCCAGCAAAAAAGGCCTGACCGTGACCGTTCTTGAAGCCGCTCCACGCCTGCTGGGTCGAGTGCTGGCACCGGTTCTATCTGAGTGGTATGCAGCGCTACACCGTAGCCATGGCGTAACACTGGTGCTGTGTGCCCAAGTCCAGGCCATCGAGGCCGAAAGTGCAGCGGCCTGTGCTATCCAACCCCCGCTAAACGTGCGCATGAACGATGGTAGCCACTACCCCGCCGGACTGGTAGTTGTAGGCATTGGTGTAAGCGCCAACGACACCTTGGCAAAGGCCGCTGGTATCGACTGTGATCGCGGCATCATTGTTGATGCCAGTGCGCGTACATCTGCCCCGCATGTAGTAGCTGCTGGTGATTGCACGGCCCGTCGCCTCGATGACGGCAGCTTGCTGCGACTGGAATCTGTACAAAACGCTTCAGAGCAAGGAAAATCCGCTGCCGCAGCTCTGCTAGGGCAAGACCGCCCCTTCACCAGCACGCCCTGGTTCTGGAGTGATCAGTACGACAAGAAGTTGCAGATGGCCGGCTTGTCCACTGGCGCAGACAGTTGGGCCGTACGTGGCGACATGGCAAGCGGAAATTTCTCAGTGTTTCACTTTCGTGCCGGGCTATTGCTGGCAGTAGACAGCGTGAATGCCACCAAAGATCATTTATTGGCACGCAAACTGCTTGATACAAGTACATCGCCAACCGCTCAACAAGCAGCAGATACAAGCTTTGATCTGGCTGGTTTACTAACTCGCTGAGGCCTGCAAATCAATACTGCTGGATCAGCAGGGCCCTTGCGAACCCGGTTGGATACCGGCTTATTTGATCAAGCCTTGAACTGACTTGAACTGTCCATGTTCAGCGCTACGCAGCCACTCGAACACCACCATCTCGGTGGTCACCAGTTCGACACCAGCACTGGCAAGGCGATCAAAGGCTGCATCCCGATTGCGCTCAGTGCGCGAGCTGCATGCGTCTGTCACGACCCATACTTCAAACTCGTCTTCGAGCAAATGCAATGCCGTTTGCAGCAAACACACATGTGCTTCGCAACCAGCAATGATGATACTGCTGCGCTCACTAGGCATATTGGACGGCTTTTGCAAATGTTTTGGCAGGCTGCGCGCGTTGCCGGCTGGGGGCTTGATCGCTGGACGCAGCCATTCACCCAGGCCCTCCTCGACTGCACTGAACTGCATCTTGGCCAAAGTGCGCTGACACAACGCGCGCAATTCGGATGGGTTTTCACCAAGTTTGGACGGGTTTTGCTCAGTGCCCCACACCGGCACCTGCATCATCCGAGCCACCTGTGCTAATCGCACCGCATTGGCCAGCACCAGAGGTGCCTCAAAAATGGCACTCATCAGGCGCGGTTGGTAATCAACCAGCACCAGTTGGGAGAGTTCAGCATCGAGCAACATAACGATCTTTCAAAAATATTTTGCTACCAATTAAATAGCTTTAAACGCTCTGTTCACGGGCGTTAGCGCTCGATTCTATATGCAACATGTGAGGAATTCCGGGTTAAATTTTCACCACCACCCGACCACATATCTTGCCATCCATCAAGTCATGCGCCTTTGCCACAACAGCTTCAAGCGGCACCTCCTGCACCATGGATTCCAACAAATCAGTATCCAAATCACGCGCCAGTCGATCCCAGGCACGCTGACGTTTGCTCAGGGGTGCCATCACCGAATCAATCCCAGCCAGGGTTACGCCG
>CAIYNH010000503.1 GCA_903927495.1 uncultured beta proteobacterium | reverse complement strand
TTCCGAATGGCACTGATCGCGTCTTGTAGCTGTGGCTTCCAGCCGCAGACGCTGGGGAAAGCGGCAAGATGCCGCTTCCACAAGTGCCACGCCTGATTCCGATTTTTGTCGCATTTGCTTAGCGCGGATCAGGAAGTCTGACCTTGCGCTGGAACAGTGGCCGGGTTTTAACTGGAACGGGTGGCCGGATTTGACTGGAATATGCACAAGCACCTATTTACTGTTTTCCCCCTTAACCCCAGCCTCACATTCGCCGCCTGAAGAGGATTCCTTGAGGGCACTGAACCACACAATCTGACCCAACGCCGGTTGGTCAAGTCAGTGCGCGAGGTAAAGAGCGTAAATTTGGCGACTGTTCGGTTTGAGATGGTTCGCGAGTAGAGGGAAACCGTCAACGGAATCAAAAAGCCCAGTTTGCCGTCACCCACAGTTGCACCTGCCCGTCGCGCCCGTCCGAGTCATGCCCGGCTGCATCACGAGCCGGGTTCTGTCCCTGGCGCGTGGCAAGTGTCGCGGTGATCTGGCACCCTGGCGCCTGCGACCACACTGCGGAGACACCCACTCCAGAGAGTGAATAATTGTTATCTTGGGTCGGTGTAGCGGCATTCCATGTCGCCCAGGTATTGTGATGCAGTCCAATCTGACCAACGTCGAAGAAGCCGACAACCCCCCACTGGCGGTTGATTTCCTGGCGCCACTCCAGATTGAGCAGCCAGCCCTGGTCGCCACTTGCCTCCCCCGTCGGGTAGGCGCGCACCCCTTGCGGGCCACCGAGCGAAAACTTTTCGGATGAGTCCAGATTTTTACCGGCCCATTGGCCTGACAAGGACCCGTACAGCGCCGAGTTTTTGCTCAGGCGCAGCAAGTGCGTGAACTGGGCGCTCAACTTGTCAAAACTACCGTGAGTTTGCGCACTGGCTGCGTCTTGCGTACGGTCTGGTGACCAGCCATCCAGATCAATACGCCCTGTGACCCATTGCGCAGAATAGGTGGTGTAGCCACCTAGCCCGCTCAGCCCGACCATGTCAGTGCGGTCACCGGCCAGACCGAGCGTCATGGTCTCGCTTTTTTTGTCACTGGTCGTGGTGCGCAACGAGCGGTTGACAAAACCCCGGCTGGCCCAGTTGATGGACGCTGTAAGGTTGTTCAGGCGGGTGCGCGTCAATGGGTAGCTGACAAAGCCCGATACCGCAGATGCCTCGCCATTGGAGTCGAGCGCGGCCACTTCAGAGGCGCAGCACAGCGCATAACGCGAGTCGATCAGTGCCACTCCGGCCTTCAGGCCATTGTTGCTCAGTGGCAGGCTGTAGCTGGCGCGCACAAAGCTGCTGCCCTGAGTGGCCGTGGCACGTGCACTCCATTGGTCGCCCCAACCGTACGCATCGTTAACCACCACACTTGCGCCTAAGCGCCAGTCGCCGGTGAATCGGTTACCGGTATTGTCCAGCTCGGCACCGCCAGAGAGCACAGCTCCTTGAGCGGCCTCCACCAACACGCGCGAGCCACCTAATTCTTTGCCAGGCACCAACACCGCACGGGCGCTTATGGCGGGCAGGTCGTTCATCAGCAGCAGGCCGCGCTCCAGTCGGGATTGCTCCAGCGCCGCACCTGGGGGCAAGACACCGGCCAGCAAGTTGCCAAGTTTTTCGTCGGTGATGCGTGAGCCCGGAGCGCGCTTGATGTCAATGCCTTCCACCCGCCCCTCCAGTACCCGGATTTCGATGGCACCATCTTTGATATCTTGCGGCGGCACATAGGCACGCGCAGCAAACAGGCCGCGACCGCGCAACCATTGCTCAAACTTCTCAGCGACCAGGTTCAAGCCCTCAAGACTCAATGGCTGACTGGCAAAGGGAGTCAAAAATGCTTGTGCCTCGGTCTCGGGCACAGCACTCAGACCGCTCAGACGAAAGCCGGTGATCTGGATTTTCTGACCACGATCAGAGTCAGATTTGTCGTCAGTGATTGCTGCAGGTTTTGGCGGTAACAGCGGCGCTGCAGGTTGGTCGCGACGAATCTCATCGCGCAATAGCGAGCCTGCATCGGGTGTCGCAGCCCAACCGTTAATGGCCAAACACAGCCAGCCAAGGCTACACAGAGTGAGGATTTTCATGAATGCGCTCCCTATTTTTTTGGTGTCAGCAGATATTCGCCGCCATCCGAATGGCCAGCAGAGACCACGGTGCCATATTGCGGTACCTGCGGGTAATCTTTGGTGACCGCCTCTTTAATGCTGGCGTGCAGTTGCTGGCCGGTCGTCTCTGCCTTCATTTTCTTCAGCGATTCAATCACGTTCCAGGCAAAGATTGAATGGTTGTCACGGCCTTCGTCAGACACGGGCTCGTCGCCACCAGAAGAAAATGCCAGCACAGAGCGCCGGGTCAGTGTCTGCTCGCGGCTGATGCCCACGGTATCGAGCACTTTGCCCTCTTTGGTCAGCGAGCCCGAATAACAACTGTCTGACACCAGCATCACCTGTTTGGCCGGAATATTTTTCAGGGCGCGGGCAATGGTGTCGTTAGAAATCCATTTGTCGGGGTTCGAGGTCGAGGCGTCCGACGGTATCCAGTAGCCAGTTTTGGCGCCTTCTTCCAGGTAACCATGACCGGCATACATCACCATCACACTGTCATCGAGCCCGGTGGTCTGAATCAGTGCATTGAGGGCTTCGACAATGTCTTTGCGGCCAGCATTCTCAATCACCTTGACCTCGTAGCCCAAGTTGTCGCGTAATTGGGCGCTGATGGTGGTGACATCGTTAATGGCGGTTTCCAAGCTCGGAATGGGTGAACGGTATGCATTGTTGCCAATCAGCAGAGCCACCTTGCGTTTGACCACCGGCAGGTAGCCGTCTTGCACACTGGGCACCAGCGGCGCGGCAATGCACAGGTCACCGCCAGCACCAGCACAATCGCCAATCTCGGCCACTTTGGAACCTTTGGCCAACATTGACAAGGCATCAGAAAAAAGCTGCGTACGCGCCTCATGCACTTGCTGGTTCATATTTTGCAGGTCAGCACGGGTCACGACACCGGCCAGCTTGGGCAGCGATTTGCTTGCATCCACAATCAGCTTGGGCGGCGGCGGCGGTGCTTCGGGCTCGACGATGACAACCACCGTAGCCGCGGCAGGTGTCTCTGGCGTTGAGCTGGTTGTTGCTTGGGTTGTCGAAGTCGTTTCTGACGTTGCTGTTGCTGTTGTTGGTGTTGGTGTTGGTGTTGGTGTTGGTGTTGGTGTTGGTGTTGGCGAAGCCGTAACTGGCACTACTGCAACCACCACGGGGAAGTTACTCATCGTTGCCCCACCGTTGCCAGTGCCGCCAGCTTGAACCGTCGCGGCTGTTGTCTTGGCCGTTGTGCTTGATGTTGCAGTGGATGAAGTGGATTGTTGGCTGGTTGTTGTCTCTGTCGTGGTGGCCCCGGTGTTATTGACTGGCATGATGTCGGCAGTCAAACCGACTTGTTGCAGCAGGTTGTAGTTACCCGAATCAATGCCGCTGAGCGTGTTGCCGCTGACGGTGACGGCTTTGGCTGTGCCAACGTTCTTGTCAGCAAAGGTGCCCGCAGCGGTGCCGCCGATGAGCACATCGTCTGCACCCAGTTTGGCGATCGACGCTGTGCCTGTCAGGGTGGCGGCGGTTGTGGTGTCGTAGGTCTTGTTGGTAGCAGCGAGACCGCTAACGCTGAGATCGGCCTTGCTGATATTGGCGGTCAAGCCGGCTTGCTGGATCAGGTTGTAGTTACCCGAATCAATGCCGCTGAGCGTGTTGCCGCTGACGGTGACGGCTTTGGCTGTGCCAACGTTCTTGTCAGCAAAGGTGCCCGCAGC
>CAIYNH010000502.1 GCA_903927495.1 uncultured beta proteobacterium | reverse complement strand
GTCACCCACAGGAGTCGTCATGCTTATCAGACCCAAACTGACTGATCGCCAACAACAGATCCTCGATCTTATCCAGAGCGCCATCGCCCGTACCGGTGCGCCGCCTACGCGTGCCGAAATCGCTACCCAGTTGGGATTCAAGTCGGCCAACGCGGCCGAAGAACACTTGCAAGCCCTGGCACGCAAAGGTGCGATCGAATTGGTCAGTGGCACATCGCGCGGTATCCGTCTCAAAAACGATGCCCTGCGATCAATCAATGAGTCGCGTAGTGAACCATACGCGCTGTCGTTCCAGGGCCTGGCACAACTGGCTCTACCACTGATTGGGCGGGTTGCGGCTGGTTCGCCCATTTTGGCCCTGGAGCATGTTGACAAAACTTATTATGTAGAAAACAGCCTGTTCCAGCGCAAACCGGACTATCTATTGAAGGTACGCGGCATGTCCATGCGTGATGCCGGCATTATGGACGGTGACCTGCTGGCTGTGCAAACAACTAGGGATGCAAAAAATGGCCAAATTGTGGTGGCACGCCTAGGTGATGAAGTCACCGTCAAGCGCTTCATGCGCAATAAAAATTCGATTGAACTTCGCCCAGAAAATCCGGACTACCAGACCATCGTGGTGGAACCTGGGGAATCCTTCGAAATTGAAGGCCTAGCTGTTGGCTTGATCCGCAACACCATGCTGATGTAGTTTTCTACCCAACATCTTCACACTCCCTAAAAGCACATCATGAACATTTCAGATCACTTCGAAAACATTGCGATGCCCACTCCGCTGAAAGCACTTTGGCTTTGGCTCACGTGCACACCCAGGCAGTCGCAAGGACGTTGCACTCACTATGCGCGATCTAGCGCGCCGATGGATTCTATTTCTAGCACGCAACGGTACCATACTTTGCGGACTCAGCCAATTTCGGCAGCCAGTCCGGCCGCACTTCGTCCATTGCGAGTAGTGCGCATAATTGAATTGGGTCAGTCACCGGCTCAAGTTGGTCGTATGGTTATCTCTGGACGCATGGCCGACGTATGCGCAGAGCTGGATCGCTTGACCGCAAGCGTTCAAGCAGGTTAAAAATCACACACAATGTGCCTGTAATTTCTGCGATAAAACTGACTCAGTTGTTGTCGCCATTAAAAACAGACAAGCTTGATATTCCGAGATGGCTTGCAACTACATTCAAAGGAAATTCGCATGTCTCGTCAAAGTCCATGGGCACAAAAGGTTGCGACTCTGATCAAGGGTGGCAACATCAGCGCTGCGATTGCACAGATCAAGGTGGCACCCACGGTTAAAGACCTGCAGTTGCTGCGCAATCTGTTGACAACCTCAACTCTGCTTTTGAAATACCCCAATGTCGATGCTGCCACCTCGGACATGATAGCAACCCTGTCTGCACCCCGATTGCACCGGTCGCCCTGATTTTTTGGTTGGCAAAAATTCCAGATTAATCTGATTCAGGGAAGCAGATCAAGAGCTTGAATGTACGCAGGCTGTACCATCAAATCGTCCCAATCCAGCGCCGCTTTGGTGGGAAGCAAAGTACGCCTGCGTTCTTCACTGACTTCAAGCGGCTGCCAATGACCTTTGAATTTGGCCTCGGTAATTCCTTCAATCAGTGCATCAACCTCGGCACCATCGCCAAGTGATTGATTGCACAGCAGGATCATGTCACAACCCGCATTAAGGGCCGCCAATCCTGCCTGGGTGCTGCTGACATTTTGACCGTTAATTACTCGTGCCCCAGCCATGGAGAGATCGTCACTGAAAATAGCGCCGGTGAACCCCAGTTGACCACGCAGGATATCAACCAGCCAACGGCTTGAAAAACCGGCTGGCCGGGCATCAACTTTTGAGTAGATGACATGTGCAGGCATGACGCTAGCCAATGCTGTACCAAGCCAGTTGTAAGGTGCCGCATCATCGATCAAAATGGCTTTGAGGTCTCGACCGTCGACTGGAACTCCGGTGTGCGAGTCGGCCTTGACAAATCCATGCCCTGGAAAATGTTTACCACAGTTGGTCATGCCACTTGCCTGCAGGCCGTGCATCAGGCTCTTAGCCAGCAAGCTGACAACACGTGGATCCCGGGCGAAGGCACGATCACCGATGACATCGCATTTCCCGTAATTCAGATCGAGCACAGGGGTAAAACTCAAGTCAACGCCGCAAGCACGCAACTCCGAGCCGAGCACATAGCCACAGGCGGTAGCGGCACGGGTGGCCCGTATAGCTCCAGCACCATCCCCATCTTCTCCATCTTGCAGCCATAGCTCGCCCAAGGCTTGCATGGGTGGCAAATGTGTAAAACCGTCGGTCTTGAAGCGCTGCACGCGTCCACCTTCGTGGTCCACGCAGATCAGCAGGTTTTTGCGCACTTCTTTAATGGTGCGGCACAGTTCCCTGAGTTGTCCTCGACTGCTCCAGTTGCGAGTGAACAGAATTAACCCGCCTACAAGCGGATTTTTGAGTCTTTGTATGTCAATTTTGCTGAGCGTCAAACCGGCAATGTCGATGATTAATGGTGCGTGAAAAATCATGAGTGTTGAAGTGGCGATGGTGGTATTGGTTTGGTCGTACTTTAACAAATCAAATAATTTTCAAGAGTAACTTTAGTCGCTTGGTTGTAGATGACAGAGAATCTGTGCGAAAAGCGAGTATTAAGTGGCTATTTCCGCTTCTCTTATTGCATTCCCAAAGCATTCGTGCCTAGCAGCCTGTCGGGCTTTCAACTCCCGAATTTCTTTTCCCGATAGCTATTAAAAGCATAGCGTAAATGTTAAAATTGCACCTGCTCCGATAGGTAATTTTGACCATGTCCAACTTCATTCTCACTGACCGTAAAACCGACTACCTGCTGGTGCCGTCGGTGGACGACTGGCTCACCCAAGATCATCTGGCACGCTTTGTGGTTGAAGTCATTGATGGACTCGATCTCTCCAAGCTGACTCGCCAATATGCCGGTCGCGGCTCCAAGGTACACCATCCAGCCACCTTGCTGGCCATTCTGGTGTACGGTTACTCAACGGGCGTTTTCTCCAGTCGCAAACTGGAGATGGCCACCTACGACTCTGTGGCCTTTCGCTACATCGCTGCTGGCAGCCACCCCGACCACGACACGCTGGCCACCTTTCGCAGGCGCTTCATTGACGAGATCGCGGCTCTGTTTGTGCAGGTGTTGGAAATGGCCACCGAGATGAAACTGCTCAAACTGGGTACCGTCTGTCTGGACGGCACCAAGATACAGGTCAACGCATCGCGCCACAGCGCACTCTCGCACGGCCACATCGTCAAACTTGAAGATCAACTTAAAGCTAGTGCAAACTGCTTTCTGTAATTTTGTAGCCCATTGAGTTGGGTGGCTTCGGTGGTTTTGGTTTTCGGAGTTTTGAATTTTTTATATTAGGCCCCTGCCAGGCCGCCGGAGGCCCCCTCTGGCCACCGGCAGGATCCGATTCCAAAAATCAAACCTGAAAGAATTTATCATGGCCCAAAGAGCCAATTTAGAAGACGTATCAACCCCTTTGCACGATGCCTACGCTTGTTTACTTGCCAATGGTCTGGATGGTGCTGGCGAAGCACTGCGCATACTGGTCAATGAAGCCTCGCGCATTGAGCGAGCCCAGTACTTGCAAGCAACTCCTTACGAACGCCAAGCTGGTGGCGCTTTGCTGTTTCACCTACTGTCCAAACTGTACGAGCACACCAGCGTGGCTATTACCACCAACCTGAGCTTCTCGGAGTGGTCCAGTGTGTTTGTCGATGCCAAGCTGACAATGGCGTTGCTGGACCGTTTGACTCATCATTGCCATATCGTGGAGACGGGCAACGAGTCGTATAGGTTCGCACACAGTTCCATGGCGGCCAAGTCGTGTATCCAGGAGTGTGAACAGTCTCGCAAAGGCGGCAAGGGGACCAAGACCAACAACGACCCCCGAGCCATTCTGAGGTGCCGCGCGAGGGGGAAATCCGCTACGGGCTTCGGCCTTCGCTCCTTTCCCCCTCGCGCAATG
>CAIYNH010000501.1 GCA_903927495.1 uncultured beta proteobacterium | reverse complement strand
TCCACCTCCACCTCCACCTCTGAAAATCGAGAAACCGCAGGAAATGCTCAAGGTTGATGCTCCCCCACCACCTTTTGTGCCCCCGCCAGATGTGGCACCGCAAGTCACCACAAATGCCCCAGTCATTCAGGCTACCCAGGTGGTGCCTGCTGCACCGGCAGTAATTGCACCTCCACCACCACCCCCCGCACCGGTGGTCACTGGCCCCAAACGAACAACAATCGGACTTGCCTGCCCCACTCAGGTGGCACCGGAAATGCCGCGTAAGGCTCAGCAAGATGGGATTGAGGGAGTGGTCAAGGCGCAGATTCACATTAAAGGGAACTCCATTTTGGATGTGACTATTCTTTCGGGGCCACGCGTTTTCCACGCAGCTGTCAGGGCTGCCATGATGCAGTACACCTGCTTTAGCGATGGTGGTGAGGTTATTGCTACTCAGGAATTTAATTTCAAATTGGAATAATAAAGTCAATTTGCCAAAGACCCTGCTACTTTGATTATGAGCCTGCGCATGCTGCAATTCTCCAGGCAGACGGCACGACCGGATCAGTGCCAGCCATTAATTGATTTGCATCGGCATTGCCCGGAACTGTCGCTCAACCTGGTAATGCCGATTGGGCCCCTGCGCAACGAAGTACACAAAATTTGAACAATTTTTTCAACAATTCAATGTTGGAAAAGAACGGCGTTCGTATTCGGGCTAATTTGGATTTACAAGCCTTGGACCTAATGTTCTTCGGTTAGATTTATCCCGTATGCTTACCAATCACGCAGCGCTTCTCTATCCACTAAATTGAAAATCCATCCATGCCACCTATGACCTTTGACAGTCCGCGACTGCTAGCAGATATCGGAGGGACTTATGCGCAGTTTGCTTTAGAGATGTCACCAGGCGCTCTTGAACACGCGGTCTCACTTCGGTGTGCTGACCATTGTGATTTTTACACCACCGTGAGAGACTATCTTTCTCGTTTACCAGAATCTCTGAGTTCAAAAATTCAACATGCTGCTGTGGCGATTGCCACGCCAGTGGCAGGAGATCTGGTGCGAATGACCAATTACCATTGGGAGTTTTCGATCAAAAAAATGCGCCAACTTCTTGATTTTGAAAATCTCGTTGTTATCAATGACTTTACTGCCTTGGCCATGGCCTTGCCTGGATTGCTGCCACAGCAGCGTCGCCAAGTCGGTGGGGGCTCAGCAGTTTCAAGAAGTGTTTTGGGATTGATTGGCGCAGGTAGTGGTTTGGGAGTATCTGGACTGATTCCTGCCAATGATGGTTGGGTAGCCTTGGGTACCGAAGGTGGGCACACCAGTTTTTCGCCACATGATGAGCGCGAGCTTTCTATTTTGCGATATGCATGGAAATACTTTCCACATGTATCCTTTGAGCGGCTGGTTTCAGGCCCAGGGATAGAACTGATATACCGTGCGCTACTGAATATAACGGGACAGACCGAAGTTCATTTGAGTGCACCTGAAATTGCTCTCCGTGCGATGGCCGGAATTGACCCCCTGTGTCTCCAAACAATTAGTGCATTTTGCGCCATGCTGGGAACTGCGGCCGCCAATCTGGCCGTTACGCAAGGTGCTTTTGGAGGTATCTACATTGGTGGTGGCATCGTGCCTAAACTGGGCGATCTATTTGATCACTCCGGTTTTCGTCAGCGATTTGAAGACAAGGGAAGGTTTTCTGACTATTTGAGGGGGATCCCAACCTATGTGATCACCTCTGAAAGCGCTACTCTGTTGGGGGCTGCGGCGATTTTGGCTACCCAGTTGCGAAGTCTGGATTCAGCTCAAAGTCCGGCTATTTTGAGTCATGTGCAACGCATCTTGCCGGGCTTGTCTCCTGCGGAACAACGTGTGGCAAATCATGTTTTGGCACATCCACGCTCAATGGTCAATGATCCAGTCGCTCAGATCGCCCGTGCAGCAAGTGTGAGCCAACCGACGGTGATCCGCTTTTGTCGCTCTCTTGGTTGTGAGGGTCTGTCCGACTTTAAACTGCGGTTGGCATCAGGATTGACAGGCAGCATGCCAATTACCCACACCCAAGTAACATGCGATGACACCATGCTTGAGCTCGGTGTCAAGGTACTCGATAACACTGCCTCTGCGATTTTGCAGGCTCGAGATCATCTCAATCGAGATTCGATAGATCGTGCAGTTCAATTGATTGCCTCCGCACAGCGGGTTGACTTCTATGCAGTCGGTCATTACAGCGTTGTAGCGGAGGACGCTCAATTGAAATTTTTACGCGTTGGGGTACCTTCTGCAGCCTATACATCCACTCGACTTCAAATGCTCGCATCCAACTTGCTGTGCCCGGGTGTTGTTGTCGTGGTCATCAGTGGTAGCGGCTGCATTGCTGAATTGCTTGAGGTTGTGGATGTGGCACACCAACGTGGAGCCGCGGTGATTGCCATCTCGCAGAGTCAGTCACCCCTGGCACGCACGGCAGATATTGCCTTAATTGTTGATCACGTGGAAGATGTCACTACTCATGTTCCTATGATCAGTCGCATCTTACATTTGCTGGTGATTGATATTCTGGTAGTGAGTGCCACCTTACAGCGCGGCACAAAAAATTTTCCAACTTTAGCCAGTAATGCAACGGCATTTTTGGATGAGACTAAAGGCCAGCTAGAAGTCACCTCCAAACGAGTATCAGCTGGTGTCATTTCGGCTGGGAAACTAGCGCATCTTGCCTAATAGTTCGTTTCATTAAGATTGACGCATACCAGTCAATTTGACTGTCCGCCTAACTTGACGAGCTGTGACTGAATGGCAGTTTGTGCCGAAGTTGGTGACTGCATATAAAGCGGCACATCGACACCATACATCTAAGGTGGGCCCCGGATTTTAGACAAAAATTTAAGATGTCCTCAAATCCAGGAAATCCAATATCATGAGTGAAGCAAACTAAAGTTTCGGGGTTTGTTTTGACACTGAAATCGAGCTCAAACCCTTTGTTCATGCAGCTTCCAAGCGCAATTGGAGGGTGGCAAGTAGAAGGGCTTGCATAAAAGCGTTGTACATTTATATTGATAGCCTGCATTACCAAGTCCACCTTGTCACCCAGCACCGGCTTGAGCTCCTGCAGAGCGTCGACCATCAAGCTGCGAAAGCAGCATCCCCACAGATTGGCGGCGAAATCGATTTTGGTGGCATTGCCCACTATTTGCTGCCTCATCTGAGCAACGCTACTGGCACCCTGCTGCTGCTTGGCAATGACCAGCAAACAAGACCGTATCGCCGTCAGATGGATCGAGGCGACATAACAGGCGTAGTGTCGGACCTGCTCTTGGAGAAACCCCAAAAGCTGCTTGGACTCTTTGAAGTACACCTCAATAGCCCAGCGCATGGCATAGAGTTCGAGCATCTTCTGTGGATCGAGCTTGGTATCTGTGCTCAGAAACACGCACCAGTCATGTTTACCAGGTTGCGCCTTGTCTGAGGCAGGCACGCCACGCACAAACAGCAAGCGCACATTGATCCAACGTGGTGCCTCATCCTCGGGGTCATTCAAATTGAGCTCCACCACTACTGTCTTGGATTGGTAGTTCTGGCCTGGAATTTTTTCCCATTGACCACGCACTGCAGATTGGCACAGAGCACATAAGTCCATCTCTTTGCAAATCACCCTGACGCGCTTGCGCTTGCCAAACAGCCGTTTATAAAAAATTCCAAAAAGTCAGGGAGAAATTACCGAGAAAGAAAGTCAGAACCAGTCAGACCAAAAAGTTGATAATTTGGACATCCTGCCTGGGGGAATTTGACTGGCCAAAGGTGGGGGATTTTGAAGTGGCCATCAGGGAGAGTTCAATAAGAACTCCTTAAGGCGTGCACCCTAGAATTTCCGGTAGCCAAACATGAAAGTGCTCCAGCACCGTGTTGATGGTTCAATTTGAAATGATGGAACCCTATGAAATGCCCTGTATGCCCGGACTCCAGCCTCCTGATGACCGAACGTCAAGGCGTTGAAATTGACTACTGCCCACAGTGCCGGGGCGTTTGGCTTGATCGTGGTGAACTCGACAAATTGATTGAGCGCTCCACAACTGGCGTTAGTTCAATGCCAGTTGCACAGCCCAACTATCCACCCAATGGATATCCGCGCAAGGAAGAACATCATTCGTCGCACCATGGCGGTTATGGGCAGGAACAACATCGCAAAAAATCCTGGCTTGGCGAAATATTTGATTGATCGAACTACTGCGGTGTGGTTCAGCGCACTCCTCACAACCAAAGAGAAGTGAAAGTCATGAAACACATTGCATTCGCCTGCTTGGTATGTGGGTTGATGTTCAACTCGGTCAAAGTGCATCGCCCCATCGCCCCATCGCGCTGGTCGCTTACGCGCAGCACTTGGTCACCGATGCTTGCACGTCCGAGGGAGCAGTAATAGGTCTGATAGGGGTGGAATTGACTGGATGGCTCTGGCTGGATGGCTCTGGCTGCCACTGGAGTAGCACTGAATATTCTCTGGGAGGGTAGTCATTTGATGTGGCGATCGTCGCAAGGGCTTACGGACGAGCTGTGCCGGGGTTGCGCGCCACTTTTCAATTAATGCCCTTCGACGTTGAGACCCACTTTGACAACCCAAAGGAAATAAACAGTCTATTTTCAGGGCCGTAACCACGAACTACCGACCCATGAGCTGAATGCTCCAAAAAGCCAGAAAACCGCCGAACAGCACCAGAGTCGAAATCGGCCGTTCTTCGACCTCGTGCGCCTCCATCAGAAGCTCTTCGGTGACAAGGTACAACAGTGCGGCAGCACTAAAGGCGAGAGTTCCACCGATCACAGCGTGGGATGCACCGGCAAGCAAGATATTGCCCAATAGTGAAAACACCAACACCGTGGCACCCAACGCACCGGAAATGGCGATAATTTTGCCACCCGATGTCGCTGCCGAAGTCAGCGCCAGACCCAGGAAGAGTAGCTCCACGGAGAGTCCC
>CAIYNH010000500.1 GCA_903927495.1 uncultured beta proteobacterium | reverse complement strand
CCACCTTTTATAGATTCCACTAAATTCTCGATATTTAAAGGGAAAACACCTAGGAGAACCTTTGAGGATTGAAGAATATTCAGCTTTTAGTGAAGTGTTTCAGCACGATTGCAGCGACAAGTTCCTGGTCAAATGGCAGGTGAATTTACCAATTGGTTCTCCTTGATCAAACCAAGTTCATCAAATGAGAAGATTTGTCGGGTATCTGGATGATTAAATCGAGGTGAGGTTTTATCGCGTAATATCGAGAAAATTCAAAATGGTGTCACCAGGAAATTACTTTTCATGACTCTCAAATACCCTTCGGACAGCGATTTGCGGCGCTTGCTACGTTTTGAACCGGTTGGAGGTGCCATCTGGCTGGGCGACCGTCGCATGGTGCTGATGCACACCACGGCCCTGACAGCGCTGCGCCAGGACTTGATTAGCTCGATCGGGCCCGAGCATGCCCGGCGCATCCTGACGCGCATGGGTTACGCCTCTGGCATGTGCGATGCCGAGTACGCCAAAAAAACGCGTCCCGACGAGTCCTTGCAAGATAGTTTTATGGTCGGGCCGCAATTGCACATGCTTGAAGGTGCAGTGCGCGTCACCCCGGTGAAACTGACGATTGATGTGCAGGCGGGCCAGTTTTATGGCGAATTTCGATGGGATCACTCATGGGAGGCTTACGCCCATCGGCAAAAGTTTGGTTTGGTTGCTGACCCGGCTTGCTGGACGCTGCTGGGTTATGCCAGCGGCTACACCAGCGCATTCATGGGGCGCTTGATCTTGTTCAAGGAGACACTGTGCGCCGCGTGTGGTGCTGACCACTGTCAGATTGTTGGTCGTCCGATTGAAGAATGGCCTGACGGCGAAGCTCACCGGATTTACTTTACCGATGACTCGCTGATGGAAAAAATGGAAGTTTTGCAGCTGCAGGTGGAGGCACTCAAGTCCACGATTGAGCCCGTTACCCAAGGCGGGCACCTGATTGGCAGCGCTGCGACCTTTCGCAAGGCCTATGGTTTGATGGAAAAAGCGGCTAAAACACAGGTGAGCGTGCTGCTGACTGGCGAAACTGGAGTTGGCAAAGAGCGCTTCGCCCGCGCCCTGCACCAACTCTCGCCCCGACTCAACGCTCCGTTTGTAGCCGTCAACTGCGCAGCTTTGCCCGCAGAACTGATCGAAGCGGAGCTTTTTGGGGTCGAAAAGGGCGCTTACACCGGTGCCCACGCTGCCCGCGCCGGTCGCTTTGAGCGCGCTGACGGCGGCACCTTGCTGCTTGACGAGGTGGGTGAACTGCCGCTGGCGGCACAGGCCAAACTGCTGCGTGTGTTGCAGGAGGGCGAAATCGAGCGCATCGGGTCAGAGGCTACGCGCCGGATCAACGTGAGGCTGATTGCTGCCACCAACGTCGATCTCGAACAAGCGGTGCGCGCAGGCCGATTCCGGCGCGACCTGTTGTACCGCCTCAATGTTTATCCGATCTGTATTCCTCCGCTGCGTGAACGCCTGGCTGATATAGAGCCTCTGGCACGCAGCATGCTTGCGCGGTTTTGTGCTCTGCATGACAAGCGCATCAACGGCTTTGCCGAGCGTGCCATGCAAGCGCTGGCGCAGCACGACTGGCCTGGCAACGTGCGCGAGTTGGAAAATATGGTCGAGCGCGGTGTGATTCTTGCTTCACAGGGCAGCATGATTCAAGTTGAAGATTTGTTTCCCAATTTACCCGAGTCGGTGCAGACCAGCCTGAATGCCAATGGTCAATTGGCCGTGATGCCGAGTGCACAGGAGGACGACCTGTGTGCCCGTGTGCTTGACAGTGGCAACTCGCTCGACGAGATTGAAGCCCGCGTGCTGGACCATGCGGTCATGCGAGCGCGCGGGAATTTGTCAGAAGCTGCTCGTTTGCTGGGCTTGACAAGGGCCCAATTGGCTTACCGTCAAAAACGTCGCAATACCGGCACCCCAGACACACCCACCCTCGATCCGATTGAAGCAGCAGGAGCCATGGCATGAGCAGACTGAAGCAACTTGTGGCAAGCCAAACCGAGGTCGACACCGAGGCACCCCGCACCTTGGCCGAACGTGCCTACCTGAGCTTGCGTCATGACGTGGTCTGCGGCAAGTTGGTGCCGGGCGAAAAACTGCGCGTCGAGCACCTCAAAGACCAGTACCAGGTGGGCGCAGGGACCTTGCGCGAGGCCTTGTCGTTGCTGGTCTCGGATGCTTTGGTTACGGTGGAGGGTCAACGGGGTTTTCGGGTGGCACCGATTTCCCTGGCCGATCTGGAAGACGTGACCAACACCCGGGTCATGCTTGAAACCGAAGCTTTGCGACAGTCTATTCGCCACGGTGATGCACGCTGGGAAGAATCGCTGGGTGCCAGTTACCAACTCCTGACGCAAACCGAGAGTGCCCCGGATGGACCCGAGCCGGCACTATGGGAGCGGCGCAACAAAAATTTTCATGACACCCTGATTTCAGCCTTTGACTCACCCTGGACCAAATACATCCTGGGCATCCTGTACCGCCACGCCGAGCGCTACCGTAATATCAACTGGCGATTGACTGCGGCGCACACCAGTGAGCGCGACGTGCACCAGGAGCACGAAGCCATTTTCCGCGCTGCCCTGAACCGACAGGAGGCGCGCGCCGCCTTGGCACTCGAAGCCCACGTTCGGTTAACTCACGACATCGTCAAACGGCAGACCCAAACCGTTTCAGAAGTGCTATCTAAATAAAAGCGCACATCACAAGTTCAGTAAGCTCTGCAGCCATATTTTCTTAGAATAATCCAGCATACTCACGGGATCTAGGCAGGTTGGGCTGGACTGACTTCCAGCTGGGTTGCCATGCCCGTCAGACTCAACCCGTGCCGCCAAATGGGGTATTGGTAAGTTCCGAACTCCCTGAAGGGTCGTGCATCAATTACCATCCCGCTAACCCCCAACTACTGCACAAGCATCGACCATGACCCACAACGCAAACCCCTCCCGTTACGCCGCCATGCCCTACCGCCGTTGCGGCCAAAGTGGCCTGAAATTGCCCGCTGTTTCGCTGGGCCTGTGGCACAACTTTGGTGATGCCACACCCATGGCAACCCAGCGCGAGATGCTTTGCTGCGCCTTTGACCTGGGCATCAACCACTTCGACCTGGCCAACAATTATGGTCCTGCAGCGGGAAGGGCCGAAAGCAATTTTGGTCAACACCTGCACCGCGACTTCAAGCCCTATCGCGACGAGCTCATCATTTCCACCAAGGCTGGCTACGAGATGTGGCCCGGCCCCTATGGTCAGGGCGGTGGCTCGCGCAAGTACTTGCTGGCTAGCCTGGACCAGAGCTTGCAGCGCATGGGGCTGGACTATGTAGATATTTTTTACTCACACCGCTTTGACCCCGACACGCCGCTCGAAGAAACCTGCGCTGCGTTGGCCAGCGCGGTGCAGCAGGGCAAAGCGCTGTACGTGGGCGTGAGCAGCTATTCCGGGACAAAAACCCGTGAAGCCCATGCCATTTTGCGCAGCATGGGCATCACTGCATTGATCCATCAGCCGTCCTACAGCTTGCTGAACCGCTGGATTGAAGAAGACTTGCTCGATGCGCTGGACGCGACCGGCATGGGCTGCATCGCATTTAGCGCACTGGCGCAAGGCTTGCTGACTGACAAGTACCTCAATGGCACCCCCGCAGACGCACGCATTAATCGCCCCGGTGGTGGTTCATTCAAGGCCGATTTTTTGAATGAAAAAAATCTCAAGCATGTGCGGGCATTGAACGACATGGCGCTGGCACGCGGTCAAAGCCTGGCGCAAATGGCGACCGCCTGGGTGCTGCGCGATGCGCGCGTGACCTCGGCCCTGATTGGTGCCAGTCGGGCCGTCCAAATCACCGAGTTGGTAGGCGCACTGCAAAATCTGAGCTTCAGCCCGGAAGAACTTGCCAGCATCGACCAGCATGCGGTGGACGGTGGTATCAACCTGTGGCAGCGCTCATCGACACAGCCAAGGCCGGTCTAGCAGGCAAGCTGTTGAAGGCAAATTTTTACGCACTGGCGGCCGTCGGTCTGTGGGCCACGCTCGCTACGCTGGGTGTCGCGCTGCAACATGTGCCCCCGTTTTTGCTAACCGGTATCGCGCTGCTGATTGGCAGCGTGCTGTCCTGGCCCGCAGTGCTCAAAGACCCAAGGCTTTGGCAGGTCAGACCCGGCAACCTGGCCTTGGGCGTGTTCACCCTCTTTGGTTTTCACTTCTTCTTGTTCATGGGTCTGCGCCTGGCCCCGGCGGTCGAGGTGAATCTGGTCAACTACCTCTGGCCCTTGTTGATTGTGGTGCTGACACCGCTGTATTTGGCGGGTCACCCGCTGCGGTTGG
Organism: uncultured beta proteobacterium; assembly: GCA_903927495.1. GTDB lineage: Bacteria > Pseudomonadota > Gammaproteobacteria > Burkholderiales > Burkholderiaceae_C > Rhodoferax. The sequence continues at coordinate 1,226 of CAIYNH010000500.1, read as the reverse complement.
TGCATGTACTGGCTGCCGGACTGGGCTTTGGCGGGGCGGCACTGGCGATCTTGGGTGGGCGTGAGGTGGTGGTCGCAAGCACCAGCGCTGTAGCAACCACTTCGGCGCTGGGATATCTGCTGGCGCTGGGCTCAGCCTTTATCTGGGCCAATTATTCGCTCCAAACCAAGCGCGCTGAGCTCGCGGGAAATGGTTTTCCAACGGCGGCCATTGGCCTGTTCGGAGCGGTATCGGGCCTGTTGTCGCTGCTGTGTCACGCCACCCTGGAGTCTTCGGTAGCTCTGGCTGGGCAGGACTGGATGTTGCTGGTTGCCATGGGTCTCGGGCCACTGGGTGCAGCTTTTTTTCTGTGGGACAAAGCCCTCAAACTTGGCGATGTACGCCAGATTGGTATCCTGAGCTACCTGACCCCATTGGCCTCCACTATTTTGCTGATGCTGGCAACCCAACGTGCGCTGAGCAGCACCATCGCGATCGCTGCGGCCATGATCATTGGTGCCGCAATGCTGGGCACGCGCAGAAGGTAGCGGATTTTGGGTCGCCGTGGCAGCGTGTTGCGAACAGCGACATGCAAAGTCAAATTGAGGGCAGAGCCGATTCGGCACCAATATAAAGAACCAACCCTCGCAAGGCATCTGAAGGTATTACCCAATCCGTGGTGCTTCAAGAAGTCAGCCCACCGGCAACCGGCCACATAGTGCTGTTTGGCTCCCCTTTCGCCCGGCAGGGCGAGAGGGGGTGCAAGTGCCTAAAAACCACACCGCCGAACTGACAAAACACAGTCAACAGTTCAACCCAACAGGTTGTGACTTCAATTCAGCAGTCCAATGCCAGCAACCTGCTGCGTTTCAGTAGCTCCGAAGATAAATGTTAAATAGGCTCTGACAGCTTAATGGCATGGCACAGAGCACTATCTAAATAGTAGCATTTTGGTATCTATTCCGTGATATTGGGGTCTGAGCCCGACTCGGTTTGAGGCCGCTGACTCATTCAAGCGACAACGAGCCGAATCGGGATCCGACCCCAAAATCACTGCGGCTGTGGCGGTTGCCAACAGTTCAAACCAACCGGTTGTGCCTTCAATTCAGCAGCCCAACGCCCGCCACCTGCTGAATTTCAAAGGGACGAAGTTGATAAGTAAATAGGCACCAGCAACATACTGGTCAGGCACAAAGCACTACTGACTTTATAGCGCCGTGGCTATTGTTCCGTGATATTGGGGTCTG
>CAIYNH010000499.1 GCA_903927495.1 uncultured beta proteobacterium | reverse complement strand
TGTTGAAAATGTCAAATTCACCGGTAGCACCGGCATCTCTCAGAAGGCGCTCAAACATGGCACCGTAGCCAATGTAGGTGGCCTCTATTGCAGGATCCAGTGAATCGTTTTCGAGAATGCAGAGCTTCATGGTGTAGGGCCACCTTTGTGATGCAACTTGGGTTCGTGTTTGTGAGCATGTTGCCCATGCCCATGCCCGTGAGGAGGTACAGATGGCACGTGTTCGCGGCTGGTCTTTTTCCCCAAGCGGGATTCGCTGCCCTTGATCAATCGGTTAATATTTTCGGCATGACGGTACAGGAGCAGCACGGTAATCACACAGACACTCAGCATGGCACTCTTGTCCATGCGCCAGGCCCAGCCATCAGCCAAGGCGTAAACCACGGGTGCCAGCAAGGCGGCAGTAACCGAAGCCAGCGACGAGTAGCGAAAAGTGTAGGCAGTCACCAACCAAATCAGTGCAGTGGCCAAAGCCAGCCAAACACTTAAACCCATTAACACGCCCAAGGCCGTGGCTACGCCTTTGCCGCCGATAAATCCGAAAAACACCGGGTACAAATGCCCGACAAAGGCCGCCAGTCCGACCATGGCCATGGTGCCGTCTTCGAGACCGTAGGGATGCCCGAACCACTTGACCAGCATCACTGGCAACCAGCCTTTGGCCGCATCCAGCAGCAAGGTGATAACGGCGGCTGCTTTATTGCCGGAGCGCAGCACGTTGGTAGCACCCGGGTTTTTGCTGCCAAAGGTGCGTGGGTCGTTCAATCCCATGGCTCGACTGACAATGACGGCAAACGACAGCGAACCCATCAGATAGCCAGCCAAGGTTGCCAGCACGGGGAAAAAACCTTGTAGTGATTCCAAATTTGTCTCCTGATAGCCCATTAGCCAGGGCAAGTAAAGGGTATTTTGCCAGCTTGGCTGCTTAACCTATTCGGCCAGTGCGCATTGCACTGGTGTGGCACTCAGCAAATCAACACACACCTTGGGGTGGATGCCCACCAGGTAGCCACGCCGTCCGCCATTGATCAGAATTTTAGGTAATTCCAGAATGCTGGATTCGATGAACACGGGCATGTCTCGGCGCGTGCCAAAGGGGGATGTGCCGCCGACCAGAAAGCCGCTGTGCCGGTTTGCCACATCGGGGGCACAAGGCTCGACCGATTTAGCCCCAATCTGGCGCGCTAGATTTTTAGTGGACACTTTGCGGTTGCCATGCATCAGCACAACCAGTGGCTTGGCATCCTGGTCTTGCATGATGAGTGTCTTGACCACGTGAAACGGATCCCAGCCCAACTCAGAGGCACTGTGCAAGGCACCACCATGCTCCAGATACTCGTAGGGGTGCTCGGTAAAGCTCACCTTGTTGGTCTTGAGCATTTGGGTGGCCGGTGTCAGGCTGACATGTTTGACCATGGTCACCGCCTTACTGAGCCGGGTCGCGCTGCCGCCAGCGCAGGAGGTTGACTTTTTTCAATAGTTCCGGGCTGAGTGTGGTGCCCCAGGCATCAAGGCATTCATCAAGCTGAGTGACCGAGGTCACACCAAGGATGGTGCTGGTCACTTGCCATTTTGTATAGCAAAAAGCCAGCGCCAGTTGCAGTGGTGTCAGCCCGTACTCGCGCGCCAGCGCACTGTAATCTTTTGCAGCTGCTAATGCCTCAGGGCGTCCCCAGCGTTGTTTGCGCGTCGATTCGAACCGGGTCAGGCGGGCATCGCTTGGGGCATCCGGGCCAGTCAGGCCGCAGTCGTCGTACTTGCCGCTCAGTAGGCCAAACGACAGCGGTGAATAGGCCAGCAGCGACACACCCAAGTGATGCAGGGTTTCATCGAGCGCGTTTTCCACACTACGGTTAAGTAAGCTGTAGCCGTTCTGCACACTTGCCACGCGGGGCAAGCCGTACTGCTCGGCCAGACGCACAAATTCATGCACACCGTAAGGGGTTTCGTTGGACAAGCCCACCGCACGCACCTTGCCCGATTGAACCAGTGTTTGCAGAGCTTCCAGTTGGGCGTGGATGGAACTCCCGGCGCTGTCGCCTGCAGGCTCAAAATAGATAGCGCCAAAGGCTGGCACGTTGCGCACCGGCCAGTGAATTTGATACAAATCAATGACATCGGTTTGCAGGCGTTTCAAGCTGCCCTCACAAGCCGCAATGATGTCAGCACCAGTCAAATCGGGGCTGCCGCCACGAATCCAGGGCATGCTGCGCGAAGGTCCAGCCACTTTGGTGGCGATCAACAACTTTTGCCGAATACCCGGGCGCTGAGCCAGCCAGTTGCCAATAATTTTTTCGGTGGCGTTGAAGGTCGCCGCTTTGGGTGGTACGGCGTACATCTCGGCGGTATCAAGAAAATTGACATCGCGCTCCAGTGCGCGGTCCAAAATCTGAAATGCCGTCGGTTCGTCAACTTGCTCACCAAAGGTCATGGTTCCAAGGCAAATTGGGGTCACAAAAAGTTCACTTTGACCGAGTTGAATGGTTTTCATATGTCTTCATGGGAAAAGTTTGGAGTTGACTTCGTTCAGCGCGACTGATTGGTGCCTTCTCCGACTAGCGTAAAAGCGCTCCTTCAGTGCCCGCGTCGGACCCGCAGCAGTTCATCCAGAATCAGACAGGTGGCACCGATGGTGATGGCGCTGTCGGCGATATTGAATGCGGGAAAGTAACCGCCGGGAAACAACGGTCCGAGCCAGTTCCAGTGAAATTGCAAAAAATCAATCACATAACCATGCAGCACCCGATCAATCACGTTCCCGAGGGCACCGCCCAGAATGCAGGCCATCGAAAAGGCAAACAGCTTTTGCCCGGCGTGTGATTTCAGCAGCCAGATGATGACCCCGGCGGCGATGACCCCGATGCCAGTAAAAAACCAGCGCTGCCAACCACCGGCGTTGGCCAGAAATGAAAATGCGGCCCCGCTGTTGTGAACCCGCACCACGTTGAAAAAACTCGCCACTGTGGTGCTGTCGCCGAGTTGGTAGTAACCCAGAATCAGGACCTTGGTGAACTGGTCGGCAATCAGTAATACCAAGGCCATGGACAGCCAGGCAAGCAGGCCGCCAGAGTTGCCCTGCTTGATGTTGCTGGCGGGTTTGGCTGGGCCAGCGCCAGGCTTGCGTGCCATCAGGCAAAGGCCCGGGTTTCACCTGTGCTGTACAGATTGCTGGCGCAACGTGGGCACAGGGTGGGGTGATCTGGGTTCGTACCGATGTCGTCCGAGTAATGCCAGCAGCGTTCGCATTTCATACCATTTGAGGCGCTAACGCTTATGAACAGTGCGTTACCAGCTACTAAGTCAATAGCGGATGTGATGAACACAAATTTCAGGTCAGGGCCCAAACTTGACAGTAAAGCGTAGTCTTCGGCTGGCACGGTGAGTGCCACGCTGGCTTGCAGTGAAGAGCCGACTTTGCCATCGGCGCGCAACACTTCAATCTCTTTGTTTACCAGATTGCGAATGTCACGGATGCGGCTCCATTTGGTTAGCAAAGCATCCGTTTTGTCTGAGCTTGCCGAAGTGGCGGACGGCGCATCGGGGCCATGGCGTGCTGGAAACGTCACATAGGTGTCCATGAAGATGGATTCTCGCGTGGCTGGTGGCGTTTTACCCGCTTGACCGAGCACTGCCCAGGCTTCTTCTGCAGTGAAGCTCAGGAAGGGTGCCATCCAGCGTAGCATGGCCTGGGTGATTTGCCACAGTGCCGTCTGGGCGCTGCGTCTGGCCAGCGATTTGGGCGCAGTCGTGTACAGGCGGTCTTTCAGGATGTCAAGGTAGAACGAGCCTAAATCTTCGCTGCAATAAATTTGCAGCTTGGCCACCACGGGGTGGAATTCATAGACCTCGAAATGTGCCAGGATGTCGGCTTGCAACGCGGCTGCACGAGCCAGGGCATAGCGGTCAATTTCCAGCAATTGTTCGGTGGCAACCGTGTCTACGCTGGGGTCAAAATCGCTGACGTTGGCCAGCAGGAATTTCAGCGTGTTACGGATGCGTCGGTAGGTGTCCACCACTCGGGCCAGAATTTTGTCGTCTCCGGCGATGTCGCCCGAGTAGTCGCTGGCGGCGACCCAGAGGCGGATGATTTCTGCACCGAGTTTTTTCGAAGTTTCTTGCGGATCAACGCCGTTGTCGGCGCTTTTGCTCATCTTGTGGCCCTTGCTATCGACTGTGAAGCCGTGTGTGAGAATGCCTTTGTAGGGTGCGCGACCATACATGGCGCAGGCGGTCAGCAGGCTGGAATGGAACCAGCCCCGGTGCTGGTCATGGCCTTCCAGGTACAAATCGGTTTCTGGGCCATCTGCGTGGCCACAGCCCGGATGCGAACCTTTGAGCACGGTGGTGTGGGTGGTGCCAGAGTCGAACCAGACTTCCAGAATGTCGCTGCTCTTGGTGTAGTGCTCAGCATCCACGGCACCCAAAATAGCGTCAGTGCTGGCTTTGCTCCAGGCTTCGATGCCGCCGGCCTCCACCATGTCAGCCGCAATGTCCAGAATTTCCATGGTGCGCGGGTGCAGTTCGCCACTGTCTTTGTGCAGAAAAAAGGGCAGGGGAACGCCCCAGCTACGCTGGCGACTGATGCACCAGTCGGGCCGTCCGGCAATCATGTCGCGCAGGCGAACCTTGCCATTTTCAGGGTAAAAAGAAGTATTTTCGATAGCAGCCAACGCAATCTGGCGTAACGTTTGCGGTGCTTTTTCTTTGGTAAATATTCCATCGCCGGCATCCATGCGAATGAACCACTGGGCGGCGGCGCGATAGATCACCGGTGTTTTGTGACGCCAGCAGTGCGGGTAGCTGTGAACGATGTCGGTGCTGCAAAACAGGCGCGCGGCCTGACGCAGTGTGTCGATGATGACCGGGCAGGCTTTCCAGATATGTTGCCCGCCGAACAGGGGAAAGTCAGAGGCATAGGTTCCGTTCCCCTGCACCGGGTTCAAGATGTCGTCATAGGCCATGCCGTGCGCTACGCAACTGTTGAAATCTTCGACCCCGTAAGCAGGCGCTGAGTGGACGATGCCGGTGCCGTCGGTGGCACTCACATACTCGGCCAGGTAGACCGGGCTCAGACGGTTATAACCTGCGTCCACATGGGCCAGCGGGTGTTTGAAGTTGATACCGCCCAGCGCCTTGCCATTGGCGGTGGCCAGTACCGTGCCGGTCAATTCGAAGCGTTCCAGGCATTTGTCAACCAGTTCCTGTGCCAAGACCAGCAGGCCACGCGCAGTATCTACCAGCGCGTAGGTGAGTTCTGGGTGGGCGTTGAGCGCCTGATTGGCCGGAATTGTCCAGGCGGTGGTGGTCCAGATCACGGCAAAAGCGTCTTTGCTGAGTGCGTCAAGTCCAAATGCGTTTGCCAGTTTGGCAGGTTCGTGGCACAAAAAGCCGACATCCAGCGTTTGCGATTTTTTATCGGCGTATTCGATCTCAAACTCGGCCAGACTTGAGCCGCAATCGAAACACCAAGAAACCGGCTTTAAACCTCGGTACACAAAACCTCGTTCAATCACCTGTTTGAAAGCGCGAATTTCGTCAGCTTCGTTCTTGAAATCCATGGTCCGGTAGGGGTGGTCCCAGTCGCCCAAGACCCCCAAGCGCTTGAAGTCTTCGCGCTGCAGATCAATTTGTTCGGAGGCGTAGGCTCGGCTTTTGGCCTGCATGTCGTCACGCGCGAGTTTGCGACCAAACTTTTTCTCGATGGCATTCTCGATGGGCAAACCGTGGCAGTCCCAACCGGGGATATAAGCTGCATCCAGCCCTTTGAGTTGGCGTGCTTTGACGATCATGTCTTTCAGGATCTTGTTTACGGCGTGTCCCATGTGAATCTGGCCGTTGGCGTAGGGCGGGCCATCATGCAGAATAAATTTGGGCTGACCCACCCGGGCTGCGCGCAGCTTTTGGTAAATGCCTTGCTCTTGCCATTGTTTGACCCACACCGGTTCGCGCTTGGGCAGGTCGCCGCGCATGGGAAATTCTGTGTCGGGCAGGTTCAGTGTGCTGCGGTAATCGGTTTTAGTGGTCATGGTGGCTCAAGGTAGCAAAGTAGGCACGGGCATCCTGGCATTCTTATGGGATAGCAGCAGTCAAAGCTTCAAGGGAATCGGATCTGAGTTCGCCGTGCAGTCGGTGGAGACGTTCCACGCGGGCGATTTTACTGTCTTTGGCTGGTGCATTGGCTCAGATGCCTTGTCCAATAAGTTATGAGGCTGAACGGCGGCCTGCCAAGGCCAATATGGCGTATATAAAGTTAGTCTGGGCAATCTTGCTGAATGTCAGCAGTTCTCCCCAAATCCGCATCCATACATGCCTGTACCAAGGTGAATGTCGGGGCCAGTTTCGCGACCACGGCAGTGCAACTGGGGTGTTCACCAGCAAAGCCAGCCGTTTCAATCTGCTGGCACAACTCAGCCAGCGCCAGCGCCCCCACCGAGCGGGCTGAGGACTTGAGCTTGTGCGCCAGATCGGCCGCTTTGCGGGCATCCCCGACCAGCGCGGCCGCTTCAATGCAAGCGACTTGCTGGCGGGTATTGTTCAAAAACTTCTCCAGCAAGCGCCGGTGCATGTCATGGTTGTTGCCGATGAATTCGCTTAATGCATTCCGGTTCCATACTTCAAAAGAGCCTGTAGAGCTTTTCGGTAAAGCGTTAGGTGCTATTTATTCAGGAGTATTTTGATATAAATCTTGTGCCTCATCAGGCAGTGGTAGCCACTTTTTCAGCATCGACGCGAGTTCTTTCAAACGCAGCGGCTTGCTCAAGTAATCGTCCATGCCGGCTTGCCGGCAGCGCTGTGCTTCGCCTTGCATGGCGTTGGCGGTGATGGCAATGATGGGCAGGCGTGTGCCCGGTGTTTCCTCGGTGCGAATCGCCTGCGTCAAGGCAAAACCATCCATCTGTGGCATGTGGCAATCGGTCAACAGCAAGGCATAACTGCCGCTGCGCCATTTTTGCAGTGCCAAGAGGCCGTCATCGGCCATCTCTGCGCAATAGCCCAGCAAGCGCAGTTGCTCGCCCATCACTTCGCGGTTGGTCTCGTTGTCTTCGGCCAGCAAGATCAGTTGTCCACGGGCTATGGCCTCATTCATGCTGGGGGCACTGGCGCGCTGTTGCAGACCCTGCTCAGGGTGCTCGCTCGCTTTAGCCGCCATATGGGCTTCTTGCAGAGGCAACACCACGGTAAATTCGGAGCCCTCGCCCAGGGTGCTTTGCACGGTGATCTGGCCACCCATCAGCTTCACCAGTCGGTGGCTGATGGACAGCCCTAGCCCTGTGCCACCAAACTGGCGTGTGATGCTGGCATCGGCTTGGGTAAAAGGCGCAAAGAGCTTGCTGACCACCTCGGCGCTCATACCGATGCCGTTGTCACGCACGCACAGCAGCAGCGTTGTTTGGCCACCTTGCAGCGAGCCGGACTCCAGCTTCAGCGCCACGCTGGCGCTCTGAGCTGGCTCAGTCCGGCTGAACTTGATGGCATTGCCAAGCAGGTTGAGCAGTACCTGGCGCAGGCGAGTCGGGTCGGCAAAGATTGCCGCTGGCAATTCAGGAGCCATTGAGAGTTGCAGGACAATGTTTTTGGCGCTTGCTGGGCCGTGCATGAGTTGGAGCACGCTGTCAGCCACTTCCTTGAGCGGCGTGGCAACACGTTCCACCTCAAGTTTGCCAGCCTCGATCTTCGAGTAATCCAGAATGTCGTTCAAGAGATGCAGCAGGGTTTGAGAGGAATTGGCAATGGTACTGAGCATGCGCTGCTGCTCGGGAGTCATGGAGGTTTGCTGCAGGATGTCGACCATGCCAATCACGCCGTTCATAGGGGTGCGGATTTCGTGGCTCATATTGGCGAGGAATTCGGACTTTGCCAGGTTCGCGGACTGGGCGGCATCTTCGATGAGCTTACGTTCGGTGATGTCGCTGTGGGTGCCGCTGACCCGAATGGCACGGCCGCTGGTGTCACGGGTGGCACGGCCCCGGCTCAAAATCCAGCGCCACTGGCCGTTCTTGTGGCGAAGCCGAATAATGGTTTCAAAAGGTATGCTTGCATCTTTCATGTGGGCCAGTAATTTTCGGCGGTAGGGCAAAACATCGTCCGGGTGGGCCAGAGCATCCCAGACTTCACGCACGCTGGGCAACTCTTCAAGCGTGTAACCCAACATTTTGGCCATACGCGGCGAGTGGTATAGCTCTTGGTTGAGCAGGTTCAGGTCCCAAATACCCACATCTGCGCCTTCAACGGCCAGCGTAAAGCGTATGTCACTTTCAAGCAATTGCGCTCTTTGCTGCTCCAATTCTGTTGTTTTTTGCTGCACCAGTTCTTCCAAGTGCTCACGGTAGTGCTGCAACTCCAACTCGGCGGCCTTGCGTTCTGTGATGTCGTTGCTGATCGAGATGTATTGGTTCGGGAAACCGCGTTCATCACCATATCGCAAAATGGTGGAGCGAATCCAGTACAGGCTATCGTCCTTGGTGCGGTTGCAGATTTCACCTTGCCAGACCTCACCACGCTCCTGCATTTCATACATGATCTTAAAGAACCCTTTGAGGTGCAGACCTGAGTTCAAGAGTGCGTGGTCTTGGCCCATCAGTTCATCACTGTTGTAGCCGCTGATGGCGCAAAACTTGTCGTTTACATAGGAAATCCGCCCTTCCATATCGGTAGTCGAAACAATGGCATGCTGATCAAGAACGTATTTTTGATAGATCAGCTGCTCCAGCGCGCTATTGGCCTTCTGTTCGGCCTGACGTGCAGCGACCAGGCTTTCTTGCGCGCCAGAAATACCCCGCACCAGGGTCATGCCAAACAGGCTGGCAAACAGCACGCCCAGCACGATGGAGACAATTGAAATCAATCGGGTGGTTTTGTAGCTAGCCACTGAGGCGTCATATTCCGTCTTGGCAACCTTGATTTGCAAGTCAATCAGCTGCTGCAAGATAGCTTCGGTGGGTGTCCACAAGATTTGAATTCTTTCGGCGACAAGCCGCTGCGCTTCTTTGGCATCGGTGAAGCGCAAAGCGGCCAGCGCCGGCTGGATTCCTTCGGAGACAAACCGGCCCTGGGCCTCGATGAACAGCTGGGCCAGTTTGGCTTCCTCTTCGGTGAGGTAAGTGGCCAGGTAGTCTTTCCAGCTTTTTTTGCTGCTCAGGAGATTGGCCTCAACCTGAGTCGTGTTTTTTTTGATGACCTCTGGCTGTGGTGTCAGCGTGGCCGTCAAGATCGCCAATTGGTTGGCTTGCAGCAGGGCTTTGATGTCGGTCAACTGGTTCAGTGGCAGTAGCCGGTCTTCATAAGCTGTTTTGAATGAATCGTTGGCTTTGTTGATGCCTTGCAGGCCCAACGCGCCGATGCCCATCAGCATCAGGGCCATCAGTCCAATCAGCATGAAAAGGTGGATGGAAATTTTCAGATGGTTCAGTTTCATGGCGGATTTAAGTCAACTGATGGGTGTTGATGCGTGAGGGTCTGATCGATGACGGTGATGCCGGTCTTGGATTGAAGTTAACTGCGCAATCGGGTACGGATCTCATCCGTGTCGTCAGCCATCAAAAGTTTGAAGTTCATGGGATGATAGTGCCTCGACTGGGGCCGCTCCGCTATCAGACTTGGCTGATTTGTGTGTATGAAATTGACTACACCGGGGTAGGGTTCAGACTACATCGAAATTTTCGTTGGTCTGAAATTGGGTAGTACTTCGCGCTCGAGTTCGATTTGGGCCGCGTGTTGGCATCATCGATGGCGAACTTCGGTTAACTCGAATTGGCGCGCTGATAGGTCGTAAACCTGAATGCAGCAGGCATTCAAGGAAATCGGCATGATTTGAACTGATTCAATTTCTAAATCATTCCTGTCGTTGTTTGCAGCAATGGCTATGGCTCGAAGCCTAGACATGAATGATTTGGAAATGGAATGAGGGGTTGGGCTTGGAGCCTAGAGGTCCGTTTGTCGTGTCGACAATTCAGCTTGACTTCATCGGGCAAAGTAGGCACGGGCATCCTGGCAATCTTGCTGGATGCCAGCTGTCAATGCGTCCAGGGAGCCGTATTTGAGTTCATCGTGCAGTTTGTGCAGAAGTTCCACGCGAACGATTTTGCCGTAAGCCCCTTCGGCACCCAGATGATCAGGCCAGTCCAGGCAATGGGTTTCGAGGAGTACGCGGCCACCATTGACATCCCTCGGGTCGACCGAAGGGCGAACGCCCAGGTTGGCCACGCCGCGCAGAGGATGCTCGCTCAGACCATAAACAAGCACGGCAAAAATGCCGCTGGCTGCAGGCTTCCAGTGCGCAAAACGCTGGTTAATGGTTTTAAAACCCAGGCTTCGGCCAAGTTTGCGGCCATGCACCACATGACCTGAGATGCGGTAGGGGTGACCCAAGAGGCGGTTGGCATCGGTCATGCGGCCTTGCGACAGCGCCTCACGCACTGCTGAACTGGAAACCCGTAGTTTGTGAACTTCATAACTGTTCATACGCGCTACGTCAAATCCTTGGGCCATTCCGGCAACATCGAGCATGCCGTAGTCGCCAGTGCGCCGTTGGCCAAAGCGAAAATCGTCGCCTACCAGTACATAGCTGGCGCCAAGTCCTTTCAATAGAACCTGGTCGATGAAGTCCTGCGGCAACAAATTGGCCAGATGGACATCAAACGGCAGTACTACAGTTTGATCTACACCACATTGAGCCAGATCGGTAAGTTTGTCGCGCAGCGTGCCAACCCGTGCCGGAGCCAAGCCAGGGTTGTGGGTGATGGCGGCAAAAAAGTCACGCGGGTGCGGCTCAAAGGTCAGCACACAACTCGGCACATTGCGCTGTTGCGCTTCGCCTTTGAGCAGGGACAGCATGGCTTGGTGGCCACGGTGAAGGCCGTCAAAGTTGCCAATGGTCAGGGCGCACGCCGGGGCAATGTCAGGATGGTGAAAACCGCGAAAAATTTTCATGAAATGTTATAACTTTGATAGCGTTCTGTGCACGTCATTCAAGCGATGGAAGTCAATTTGTCATATAAAAGGGGTATATTGTGCGTCAGCACGTGAAAGCGGCCGGATTCTCGCAGGTAAACATAGTTTGCTGATTTTCCAGGAGGTTCGTTTTGAAAGTTTTGAAGCTGTCAGCCCAGGGATTTCCCCAGTCGTGGATATCACTGGAACAAGCGGTGACGCATTACGCCGCAGAAGAGGTGCGCTGGGAGATGGGGCACGAGGTGGCCGTTTTCCATGGCGGGCACAACGCTATTACAGGTAAGCAGTCCATCATCACCGTGTCAAGCATCATTGGCACCCGGGGTGTGCCCCATATCAATCCGATTCAACTTCGCTCTGGACTGACCAATAGCAAGTTGTTTACCCGTGACCGCAACCTCTGCGCTTATTGCGGTGAACAGTTTGACGATTCAGATTTAACCAGGGAACACATCATTCCGTTTGCGCAGCATGGAATTGACAGCTGGATGAACGTGGTCACGGCGTGCCGTCCTTGCAACCACCGCAAAAGCCATCGCACCCCCGAGCAGGCCCTCATGCCGCTGCTGTACGCGCCCTACGTGCCCAGTTTGTGGGAAGACTTTATTTTGCGTAACCGACGCATATTGGTGGACCAAATGGAGTTTTTGATGGCACATGTGCCTAAATCCTCCCGGTTGGTGGCCTGAGTACCGGTCATTCATTGGAAATTGACAGCGTCAGGCCTGACGTGCCGCAACAATTTAGAAAACTTTGGGAGTTAACAATGAAATATCGTGAAACCGGCAACTGTGCGGTGCAGCTGGCACTGTTGTTGGGGGGCTGGGTTGCGCCAGTGGCAGTGACAGCGAATCAGGCCAATGCCGTATCGGTACAAGCCTTCGCACTCAATCAGCCAGCCCTCATGCAGGCCAAGGTGTGGCAAGTTGACCAAGATCCCCGGGCCTATCTGATTAGTGAAAAACTTGATGGCGTGCGGGCGTTTTGGGATGGTCAAACATTGAAATTTCGCAGTGGTTTGGCCATCGCTGCACCCGGGTGGTTTCTTGCTGCATTGCCCAAGACACCGCTGGATGGCGAGTTGTGGCTGGGCCGAGGGCGGTTTGATGAGTTGTCGGCAATGGTTCGCCGCAATGTTCCGGTCGATGCGCAATGGCGTGCACTGCACTACATGATTTTTGATTTGCCGGGAGCCTCTGGTCCATTTACCGAGCGTGCTTATCGCATCACTGAACTGGTGGCTCAGGCGCAGCAACCGTGGCTCCAGGCCGTAAGCCAACAGCACGTGTCAGATACATTGGCGCTGCAAAAGTTGCTCAAAAACATCGTGTTGAACGGTGGCGAGGGTCTGGTGCTGCACCGTGACAATGCCTTATGGGCCCCGGGTCGCAGTGATGCCTTGCTGAAATTCAAGCCATTGCTCGATGATGAAGCGCGTGTGGTGGCTCATTTACCCGGCAAAGGTCGGCATGCTGGGCGACTCGGCGCGCTGATGTTGGAGTTGCCTGATGGCCAGCGTTTTGCCTTGGGCACCGGCTTCACGGATGCACAGCGTGCTGCCCCGCCGCCACTGAACTCGGTTGTGACCTACCGCTACCGTAATCTGACCCCCAAAGGGCTGCCGCGTTTTGCTTCCTATTTGCGGGTGCGTGGGCTGGAGTAGGGCATGGGGACTCTAAAATCCACCCAATATGCGATTTCCTGGCGACTTCAATCTGCTTTAAGTGCCAAAAAATCTACTGAGACAAAGGACTAAAAAATGACATCACATAGGCTCGGGCAACATGGTCGCTGGTTTCTAACTTGTTGTGGCGCGTCCCTGCTAATGGCCTGTGGTGGAACGGGCGAGCCCCTGCCGACTGGTGTCAATTCGACCACAGCGGTAGTTTCGGCGATGGCAGCTGTGCCACCAGCAAAAGCCTATGCAGGGGCTAAGACAAGCTTTGCTGTCACCGGCAACTACCTGCCATTGACCACAGTCGTAACTTTGGCCGATGGCACATGCTCCGTGCCAATTAATAATACCGCTTCAGGGTTCACGGTTGATTGCACCGCCGGTACAGCAGGCAACAAAATAGCGACTTTTTACTCCAATACGCCTGCGCCCTCTGGCAATGGGTATTGGTTAGGAATGCTGACCATCCCGATTGCGGCCAATCCGGCTGCGGTGGGGATTAGTTTACTCACGGATACAGGTGTTACCTCTAGCCAATGCTACGCTGCAGGGATTGACGCTCTGGCCAAATGCGACACTACCGCAAGCATTGACCTGAATGACAAGCAAGATGGAATGACGGGTCGGGATGCCGTCAGTTCTGATAGCACCGATGGCTTGCTGGGCATGAGTTACAGCGCTATAGGGTCAGATTGCGTGAAGGACAATGTGACGGGTTTAGTTTGGCAGACAGGCACCACCACCTTGTTGACTTTACCGGGTGATTCACAAAACCAGGAAGCATCAACTGCTCGGTCTACAGCCAACGGCACGTCGTCCTTGTGTGGTAATGCCGGCTATACCGACTGGCGCCTACCCTTGCCTGGTGAACTGCAAAGTTTGCTGAACTACGGATTGAGTCTTGCACCAGTGATTGATCCGATTTTTTTCAGATCTGCCAAAAATGCTTGGTACATCACGGGTAGTCCATACCGAGGTGGCAGTTCTGCTGACGTGTGGGTCGTTGATTTCGGCAAAGGTAGTGTGAAAGGGATTGGTGCGGTAACTGGTAGCGTTGAGCTGCGATTAGTGAGGGGAACTGCGCTGGTTGCGCAGCCCCGTTATACCTACGCAAATGCGACCGACGGCTCTGAGGTCACCGACGCGCAAACTGGACTGACCTGGAGTCGTTGCCCCGCAGGGCAAAGTTGGAGTGCTACAACTTTTACCTGCAACGGCACACAAAACACGTACACCCATGAAAATGCGCTGAGATATGCCAAGGGACAGCCGGGCTGGCGCCTGCCTAACGTTAAAGAGTTGGCCAGTCTGGCTGATGTCACCCAGATCAACCCGGCGATCAACGCCACAGCGTTCCCGGGAACTTTAAGCTCGGCCTACTGGTCTTCAACTCCCGATGTCAGCAATCCTTTATCTGCGTGGACAGTTAGTTTTGACCTTGGAAGCGTGAATAGCGTCAGTCGTAATACGGCCAGTTACGTGCGGCTGATAAGGTGACTTTTTTGAACAATGGTTTTTGACATGTTGTGAATGCATGTTCACACATCGCAAAATGTGTTGCAATGCAGCATGCTGATTGATCTCCATTAGAGAAAAGACTATTAATGCAAAATAAGAACACCACAGATGCCCAGGGCCCGCAGCGCATCATCAAAAAGTATCCAAATCGCAGGCTGTATGACACCGATACCTCGACTTACATCACTTTGTCTGAAGTCAAGCAGTTGGTGATGAGCAGGGAGTCTTTTGAGGTTGTAGACGCGAAGACCGGGGAAAATCTTACCCGCACCATCCTGTTGCAAATTATTCTGGAAGCCGAGGCCAGTGGCTCCCCCATGTTTACTGCCCCGGTTTTGGAGAGTTTGATTCGTTTTTATGGTCATGCCATGCAGGGTTTTCTCGGTAGTTATTTGGAAAAAAACATTCAGACACTGATCGACACGCAAACCCGGTTCGCCGAGCAATCCAAAGGCTTTACCCCGGAAATGTGGACGCAGTATTTGGCCTTGCAACCGCCCGTCATGCAAGCCATGTTGGGAGGGAGTTTGGATCAATCCAAATCATTGCTCACCCAAATGCAGGAACAGATGCAAAAGCAGGCCGGGCAGATGCTGGGTGCTTTTGGTATCAAGAACGTGCCGTAGTAACGGCTGAAAACCTCACAAAATGAATGAGCTTATTGCAAAGGGTCTTAACGGGCCCAAGGTTGGTTTTGTTAGTTTGGGCTGTGCCAAGGCGCTAACTGATTCTGAGTTGATACTCACGCAACTTAGCGCTGAAGGCTATCAGACTTCCAAAACATTCCATGGGGCAGATCTTGTCATCGTTAACACCTGCGGTTTCATTGATGATGCGGTCAAAGAAAGCCTTGACACCATTGGTGAGGCACTGGCCGAAAACGGCAAAGTCATCGTAACCGGGTGTCTTGGTGCCAAGGCCGGTGAGAACGGCAGCAATTTGGTGCGGCAGATGCATCCCAGCGTGCTGGCAGTGACCGGGCCGCAGGCCACCCAGGAAGTTATGGATGCGGTACACGCCAATCTGCCAAGGCCCCATGATCCGTTCCTGGATTTGGTGCCGAATTCTTTTGGTGTGGCGGGCATCAAGCTGACACCCCGACACTATGCATATATCAAGATTAGCGAAGGGTGCAACCATCGATGCACGTTTTGCATTATTCCGTCCATGCGAGGCGATTTGGTCTCGCGGTCAATTGGCGATGTGCTCAAGGAAGCTCAGGCGTTGTTTGAAGGCGGTGTGAAAGAGCTGCTTGTCATCAGTCAGGACACCTCAGCCTACGGTGTGGACGTGAAATACCGCACCGGTTTCTGGAACGGCAGGCCGATCAAAACGCGCTTGCAGGAACTGGTACAAGCGTTGGGTGACCTGGCCGAGCCTTTTGGCGCATGGGTGCGATTGCACTACGTCTATCCTTACCCCAGCGTCGACGAGATCTTGCCGCTGATGGCTGAAGGCAGAATTTTGCCCTATTTGGATGTACCATTTCAACACAGTCACACGGAAGTGTTAAAGCGCATGAAGCGTCCCGCCAGCGGCGAGAAAAATCTGGAGCGAATTCAGCGCTGGCGTCAGGTTTGCCCGGATATTGTGATTCGCAGCACCTTTATTGCCGGCTTTCCAGGTGAGACCGATGCAGAATTTGAGCATCTACTCGACTTTATGCGCGAAGCCAAAATCGACCGTGCCGGTTGTTTTGCTTACAGCCCAGTTCATGGTGCTGCTGCCAACGATCTCAGCGGCATGCTGCCTGCAACGGCGAGAGAAGAGCGACGGGCCCGTTTCATGGCGGTGGCAGAAGAGGTTTCGTCAACCAAGCTACAGCAACGTATAGGTGCGACCATGCAGGTTTTGGTCGACTCAGCACCCGGTATGGGAAAAAAAGGCGGAATCGGGCGGACTTATGCGGATGCGCCGGAGATTGATGGTTTGGTCAAACTGTTGCCACCAGAGAAAATCAGCAAAACACTGAAGGTGGGCGAGTTCACCAAAGCGCGTGTTGTCGGCACGCAGGGTCACGATCTGGTGGCGCAACCGTTTTGACAGTTGTCTTGGCTACTATTTTGGACAACAAAAAAGCCGCTGAAACTGCAGCGGCTTTTTATCAATTCAACTCGGTTTTCGTCATCAAAACGTACCAGAATTCATTTAGATTGGTGCCCAGGAAGGGACTCGAACCCCCACGAAGTTACTCGCTAGTACCTGAAACTAGTGCGTCTACCAATTCCGCCACCTGGGCATTTCAGGAAAGAAAGGCATTGTATCAAAAATAACAAACCTACCAGCGGTTTGCTGGACGAAGTTGAAGGGGTAGTTCAAGGTCACCGTGATGGGCACGGATTCGTTATTCGTGATGATGGTGAACCGGATATTTACCTTGCTCCCAATGAAATGAGGGCTGTGCTGCACAAGGATCGGGTCAAGGCCCGCATTGTGCGCAGTGACCGCAAAGGTCGCCCGGAGGGTCGGGTGCTTGAGATCGTTGAGCGTGGCAGCCAGGTCATCATTGGCCGATTGCTGCATGAGAGCGGTATTTGGATTGTTGCGCCAGAAGATAAGCGTTATGGCCAGGATGTGATGATTCCTAAAACTGCGACCGGGTCTGCCAAAACCGGTCAGATTGTAGTGGTTGAATTGACTGAGCCACCGGCCTTGTTTGGGCAGCCCGTTGGACGTGTCAAAGAGGTTCTTGGTGATGTTGATGATCCAGGTATGGAGATAGAAATTGCGGTGCGTAAATACAGCGTTCCGCATGAATTCTCAGACGCTTGCATTGCGCTCGCACGAACCTTGCCGGACAAGGTTCGTCCACAGGACAAAAAGCAGCGGGTTGATTTGACCGATGTGCCATTGGTCACCATTGATGGCGAGGATGCTCGCGATTTTGATGACGCAGTGTATTGCGAGCCGACCGAAATCGGCAAGGGTAAATCAGCGGTGAGTGGTTGGCGCCTGCTGGTTGCCATTGCGGATGTCAGTCATTACGTGGAAAACGGTTCAGCCATTGATGTGGACGCTTATGAACGTGCCACGAGTGTGTATTTCCCGCGACGCGTGATTCCGATGTTGCCGGAGAAACTCTCCAACGGTTTGTGTTCACTCAATCCGGAGGTCGAGCGCCTGTGCATGGTCTGCGACATGCTGGTAAGTCAGGACGGTGACGTGTCGGCCTACCAGTTTTATCCAGCGGTGATGTGGAGCCATGCCCGCTTCACTTATACCGAAGTGGCGGCCATATTGGCTAACACCCGCGGTCCGGAAGCGACCCGGCGTAAAGATCGGGTCACTGACCTGATCAATCTTCATGATGCGTATCAGGCACTGCTCAAGTCACGTGTACGCCGCGGAGCGGTGGATTTTGAAACGGTTGAAACCCTGATTGTGTGTGATGAGGCAGGTCATATTGAAAAAATTGTCCCGCGAACACGCAATGACGCTCACAAGTTGATCGAAGAAGCCATGTTGGCCGCCAATGTGTGCAGTGCCGACTACCTTGCCCAAAGCAAGCATGCCGGGCTTTTTCGGGTGCACGAAGGACCGACACCTGAAAAAATTGAAATTTTGCGCAATTACCTGAAGATCACTACAGTTGGTTTGAGCGTCAGTGATGACCCTAAACCGGGTGAATTCCAGGCAATAGCCAACGCCACCAAAGACCGTCCGGATGCGCAACAAATTCATTCCATGTTGCTTCGGTCGATGCAGCAGGCGATTTACACTCCCATCAACAGTGGTCACTTTGGCTTGGCGTTTGATGCTTACACCCACTTCACCAGTCCAATCCGGCGTTATCCGGACTTGCTGGTACATCGTGTCATCAAAGCGATTCTGGCGAAAACCAAGTACCAATTGCCGAGTTTGCCAACTCCGGGCGAGGCGCACGCCAAGTTGTCCAAGCGGCTTGAAAAAAATCTGACAGCGCGTGTGGCCGAACCAGGTCTGAAACCTCGCAAGCTCAGTACCGACCTGCTTGCCTGGCAAGCTGCGGGTTTGCACTGCAGTGCCAATGAACGGCGGGCAGATGAAGCCAGTCGCGATGTGGAAGCATGGCTTAAATGCAAATACATGCGTGAACACCTGGGCGAGGAGTTTTCCGGCGTGGTCAGCTCAGTGACCAGCTTTGGCTTGTTTGTGACTCTGGATGCAATGTTTGTTGAAGGCTTGATTCATATTACCGAACTTGGCAGTGAGTACTACCGTTTTGATGAAGCACGCCAAGAACTGCGCGGTGAACGCACCGGATTGAGGTACGCATTGGGCACCCGGGTGCGCGTTCAGGTTAGCCGGGTTGACTTGGATGGGCGTCGCATCGATTTTCGTTTGATTCAGGAAGGCGAGATTGCAACGCTGCGTCCATTAAAAGACAAAGAGGGGCTGTCAGACCTAGGCAGTCAAAGCGAGAATGTGAGTGATGCCGGCGGCGGGTCGAAGGCGCAGCGTACTCGCAAGATTTCTGAGCCCTTGAGTCGAGCGCCTCGGACCAAGTCAGTTCTTTCGAATATAACCACCGTTGCAGCTATTGCAAAAAACAAGGATAAGAGTAGAAAAACGCGCCGGCGCTCGTGATTAGCAGTTTTATTGAGTGATTGACCCCATGACATTAACTTCCAAAGTAGCCATCGTCACAGGTGCAGG
>CAIYNH010000498.1 GCA_903927495.1 uncultured beta proteobacterium | reverse complement strand
GGTTTGGATGCCGCTGCCTCAATTTGAGCGAGCTCACTCAGCGTCAAACACAGCGGTTTTTCGACAAACACATGCTTGCCGGCCTTCAACGCTTGTAGTGCAAAACCGGCATGGCTGTCGTGCCGGGTCGTCACGACCACAGCGTTCACCTGCGAATCAGAAAATACAGCTGCTGTGTCGGTGGTGGTAGCTTCAAAACCAAACTTGCGCCCCGCATGCAGGCCGCTGACTCCACCGCTGGAAGCCACCGTTTTCAAGCGCGCACCAGCTGCTTTGAAGGCTGGTATCAGAACTGCCGTGGCATAGTTACCCGAGCCAACGAAGCCGAGTGAAGCGGCAGCCATATGGATCGCTGAATCACCCCCATTTGTCATTGTGATCGCAGCCTGGCGATCCATGCCCCCTAGTTGCACAGTCGTCTGTCGCAACACCGTATCCGCCTGCTCCTCCGTGTCAGGGTACTGCAACAAAATCCCCAGCGACGGCCCGGAACCCCCAACCAGCGCATAGGCTTCTTCTGCCTTCTCCAACGCAAAGCGGTGCGAAATGAGCGGCTTCACATCCAGCCGACCTTCGGCCATCATGTCGAGTACGGCTTCCAAGTTGCGTTGCTCAGTCCAGCGGACAAAGCCTACCGGGTAGTCATTGCCTTGTTCTTCGTAGCTCGGGTCATAGCGCCCGGGGCCGTATGAACAGCTAACCTGAAAACTCAGCTCTTTTTCATAGAAATCGGCGCGAGACAGCTCCAGCCCGGTCACGCCAACCAGCACAATACGGCCGCGCTTACGGCACATCAGCGCAGCCTGGTGCACAGGCTCGTTGCTCTTTGTTGAAGCGGTAATGATCACTGCGTCCACACCGCGCCCGCGTGAATAGGCTTGTGCCGCAGTTACCGGATCTTGTCCAGTCGACAAGTCGACCACTTCGGCACCAAAAGACTTCGCTAGCGCCAGTTTGTCAGGATCAAAGTCCAGCCCCAATACGCGGCAACCATGGGCGCGCAGCAATTGCACCGCCACCAAGCCAATTAGTCCGAGCCCTGTAACCACCACAGTCTCGCCGAGCGTGGGCTGCATCAACCGGATGCCTTGTAGCGCAATAGCACCGAGCACGGTGAATGCGGCATCTTCATCTGTCACGGCGTCAGGCACGCGAGCGCACAGGTTCACGGGCACACTCACCACCTCGGCATGCTTGCCGTTGCTCACCACCCGATCACCGGGATCAAAATCACCGATCCCGGCACCGGCTTCAAGTACCGTACCCACATTGCAGTAGCCCAGTGGCAAGGGTTGATCAAGCTTGTTGAATACGGCCTCGACAGTGGGCATAAGGCCATCGGTTCTTATTTTGTCGAGCACCATGCGCACCTTGTCGGGCTGCTGGCGTGCCTTGTCGAGCCAGTTGGCTTTTCCAAACTCGACCAACATGCGCTCAGTGCCAGCTGAAACTAAAGTATGCGAAGACCGTATCAGCAACTGGCCGCGTTTGACTGCCGGGCAGGGCAACTCGGCAACTTCAGTGGCGCCGGTTTTAAGAGATTGAAGAATTTGTTTCATTAAATGGGCTTTGTGCCGCTGACTAGAAGGAATAAACCAAAACGCTTGGCCACACGACGCAACAACCACCGTGGCCAAATGCGCCTGGCAAGCGCCAACGCGCGACCTCCATGACGCTGCCCAGCGCCTGATTCCAGCAAATCACCGTGCGTCAATTCAACCCGTGTCTTCACATCGGATGCACTGGCAAAGAGTTGCGCAGCTTCATGACAGGTATAAGCCTTGGTCCCCGGGCTCTCAAGATGGGTTGCGTAGATTTGTGCCATCGATGTCAAAGGCTTGCCCCGCCCCAGGCCATAACGCAACCAGAGCATCAGCCCTACCAAGCTCCAAGTGTGATAGACCATTACTCTGAACCTCCCACCTGGCTTCAAAACACGCAGTATTTCTCGTGCGGCCTGTGCTGTATTGGGGCTATGGTGAATCACTCCCCAAGAATAAACAAGATCGAAGCTTCGGTCGGCATAGGGCAGTGCTTCGGCATCTCCAACCCGCAACTCTGACTTCAACCCTTGCATTTCCAGCCGCCCGCGTGTAATTTCAACCGCGCGAGGTGTCAAATCAATCCCG
>CAIYNH010000497.1 GCA_903927495.1 uncultured beta proteobacterium | reverse complement strand
TGCAGAGTATTACCAATCTGATTGTGCGCCGCAACTATGGTGCGGGCGGTAAAACCATCGCCCTCAATGCCCACGGCGATGTGGTACCACCCGGCGAGGGCTGGACCCATGACCCCTACGGTGGCGAGATCGAGGACGGCAAGATTTACGGTAGAGCCAGTGCTGTCAGCAAGTGTGACTTTTCCACTTTCACCTTTGCCATGCGCGCTCTGGAGGCCGTCTGCAAGCCCGGACGAGGCCAGCTTGAGCTGCTGTTTACCTACGATGAAGAATTTGGCGGTGAAGTCGGCCCGGCTTGGTTACTGGCCAATAAACTGACCCAGCCTGACCTGATGATTGCCGCCGGTTTCAGCTACCAGGTGGTGACCGCGCACAACGGCTGTCTGCAACTTGAAGTCACGGTGCACGGCCAGATGGCGCACGCTGCCATTCCCGAATCGGGCGTGGATGCGCTGCAGGCGGCGGTGAAAATTCTGAACGCCCTGTACGCACAAAACGAACTCTACCAGGCCATCACATCCGGGGTGGAAGGCATTACCCACCCGTATCTGAACGTTGGCATGATCGAAGGCGGCACCAATACCAATGTGATTCCCGGGCGCGTCACTTTCAAACTCGACCGCCGCATGATTCCCGAGGAAAACGCGGCGCAAGTCGAAGCCAGTTTGCGCAACCTGATGGCCAGCACAGTTGCAGGGTTGCCCGGCATCTCTATCGATGTCCGGCGTATGTTGCTGGCACAAAGCCTGAAGCCCCTGCCCGGCAACACGCCCTTGGTAGCTGCCATTCAAGAGCACGGCAAAGCTGTCTTTGGCGAGGCAATTCCAGCCCTGGGCACGCCGCTGTACACCGATGTGCGAATCTTCTGTGAGGCCGGTATTCCTGGCGTAATTTACGGTGCCGGGCCGCGCACCGTGCTCGAATCCCACGCCAAACGTGCTGACGAACGTTTGGAGCTGCAAGACCTGCGCCGAGCAACCAAGGTGATTGCCAGAACCCTGCACGATTTATTGAGCTAAGCGCCAATCGAGGGTATTCCTGTATACAAAGCAACCCATTTTTTGTATACAGTTTAACTCTCTAAAGTTCTTCAGGAGTCTTTGATGATCACATCCACTCATCCGGTAGATGAACGCCTACCAACCGGCCAGCTCACTGCCCTCGGCCTGCAACACGTGCTGGTGATGTACGCTGGCGCGGTGGCGGTACCACTGATCGTCGGGCGCGCACTCAAGCTCAGTCCCGAAGAGGTGGCCTTTCTGATCTCGGCAGATTTATTTTGCTGCGGTTTGGTCACATTGATTCAGTCGCTCGGTGCCACCCAGTGGTTTGGCATTCGACTGCCCGTGATGATGGGCGTTACCTTTGCATCCGTCGCGCCGATGGTGGCTATGGCCAATGCCAATCCTGGCCCAATGGGTGCGCAGCTGATTTTTGGCGCGATCATTGGCTCAGGGCTAATCTCGATTCTGATTGCCCCCTTGGTGAGTCGCATGTTGCGGTTTTTTCCGCCCGTGGTTACCGGCACCATCATTGCGGTGATTGGCATCAGCCTTATGCGCATTGGCATTAACTGGATTTTTGGCAACCCGGTGGGTCCCACCGCCCCGAGCATCGTCAGCCCGGATCACGCCAAGTGGTTGGCAGATGTCACCAATGCTACAACTGCGCCCGGTTCTGCGCTGCCACCCGTGCCCAAAGACTTGGCACTGTTGCCCAAAGCACCCAACCCCAAGTACGCCGACCTCACGGGCGTTGGCATTGCCGCCCTAGTGTTGTTCTCGATCATGATGATTGCCCGCTTTGCACGTGGTTTTATCGCCAACATTTCGGTGTTGTTGGGCATCGTGATCGGTGGGGCCGTGGCTGCTGCGCTGGGCTTGATGAACTTTAGCAAGGTTGACAAAGCCGCTTGGTTTGACGTGGTGCTGCCGTTTCACTTCGGTGTGCCGCAGTTTGATCCAGTGCTGATTTTGACCATGACGCTGGTGATGATTGTGGTGATGATCGAGTCCACCGGTATGTTTCTGGCATTGGGTGAAATGACCGATCGCAAGGTCGATCAACCCGCTTTGGCACGCGGTCTGCGCACGGATGGTTTGGGCACGCTGATTGGCGGGATTTTCAACACCTTTCCCTACACCAGCTTTTCACAAAACGTGGGCTTGGTGGCCGTCACTGGCGTGCGCAGTCGCTTTGTCTGCGTGGCAGGTGGCATCATTTTGATCGTGCTGGGCCTGCTGCCGAAAATGGCGGCACTGGTGGAGTTGCTTCCCACGGTTGTGCTTGGTGGGGCCGGACTGGTGATGTTTGGCATGGTGGCCGCCACCGGCATTCGGATACTGGCGGGGGTTGACTTCAAGAGCAACCGTTTTAACGCCATGATTGTGGCGATCTCGATCGGCATTGGCATGGTGCCACTGATTGCGCCCAATTTCAAGCAGTGGATGCCGCACGGAATTCACCCCTTGATTGAATCCGGCATTTTGCTTTCTTCTCTGTGCGCGGTGGCTCTCAACTTGTTTTTCAATGGCTCGCAAGATGACACTTCGGCTGCGGTACGCGCTGCTGCTCAGGCCGAGGCTCACTGATCGAGTGCGTTTCAATGACCAGTTGCGGTAGGCCGAGTCAGGTTTTATGCGCCGCTCTGATTGAACTGAACTGGATCAATAAGTTCAGCTACGGCAAGGAGTAAAGTAGCGCCCATCCCATTTCATCAGGAGACTTAATGACCACAGAACTTTCCGCCGCTGAATTAGCTTTGGGCGATGCCTCACGCGACTATCACCGCTTTCCCACACGCGGCAAAATTTCAGTCAATGCCACCAAGCCGCTGGTCAATCAGCGTGACCTGGCGCTGGCCTATTCACCAGGCGTGGCTTACCCCTGTCTGGACATTCAAGCCAACCCGGACCTGGCCTACGAGTACACCAGCCGGGGTAACCTGGTGGGGGTCATCACCAATGGCACAGCGGTTCTGGGCTTGGGCGACATTGGCCCGCTGGCCGGCAAGCCAGTGATGGAAGGCAAGGGCTGCCTGTTCAAGAAGTTTGCCGGTGTCGACGTGTTTGACATCGAACTGGCTGAGCGCGACCCCGACAAACTGATCGAGATCATTGCCGCGCTCGAGCCTACGCTGGGCGGCATCAACCTGGAAGACATCAAAGCGCCAGAGTGTTTTTATATTGAGCAAAAACTCAGCGAACGCATGGGCATTCCGGTGTTTCACGATGACCAGCATGGCACGGCCATTATTTCCAGTGCCGCGTTGCTCAATGGACTTGAACTGGTAGGCAAGCGCATTGAGGATGTCAAGGTGGCGGTATCTGGTGCCGGCGCGGCAGCCATTGCCTGCCTGAACGTGATGGTGGGTTTGGGCGTGCAGGTCAAAAACGTGTTCATGTGCGACTCCAAGGGGGTGGTCTATCAGGGTCGCCCCGGTGGCTATGACGATTCCAAAGCCCGATTTGCACAGGCCACTGAGATGCGTACCCTTGCTGATGCGGTCGACGGTGCCGATGTCTTTTTGGGTTGCTCGGCAGCGGGTGTGCTGACACAGGACATGGTCATCACCATGGCTGCCAAGCCGATCATCCTGGCTTTGGCCAACCCTGAGCCTGAAATCCGGCCGGAACTGGCCAAGGCGGTGCGCCCGGATTGCATCATTGCCACCGGCCGCTCTGATTACCCGAATCAGGTCAACAACGTGCTGTGCTTTCCCTATATCTTCCGGGGCGCACTCGACTGTGGTGCGACCAAGATCACCGAAGCCATGAAATTGGCCTGCGTGCAAGAAATTGCCGCACTGGCCAAAGCCGACATCAGCGAAGAAGTGGCCCATGCCTATGCAGGGCAAGAACTGGCCTTTGGTGTGGACTTCATCATTCCCAAGCCCTTTGACTCGCGGCTGATACTGCGCATTGCACCTGCAGTGGCTGCTGCTGCTGAAGCCTCGGGTGTGGCCAAACGCCCGATCAAGGACATGGATGCCTACCGCCAGATGCTGTCGCGTTTTGTCTATTCGACAGGTCTGCTGATGGAGCCGGTGTTCAACGCGGCGCGCAACGCGCCAGCCTCTGCCAAGCGTGTCGCCTTTGCTGAAGGTGAAGATGAGCGTGTCCTGCGGGCCGCACAACTGGTTGTCGAAGGCGGTTTGGCCCGACCCATTTTGATCGGCCGCCCCGCCGTGATTGAAGCGCGCATTGCCAAGGCCGGGCTGCGCCTGCAACTGGGCATCGATGTGGATTACTGCAACCCAGAGGATGACCCACGTTTTCGCAAATATTGGGAGACCTATCACGCACTCCTGGGACGCAATGGTGTGAGCCCAGAAGCAGCCAAAGCCGCTGTGCGCCGCTCAACCACCACCATCGCTGCGCTGATGGTTAAGCTCGGTGATGCCGATGCCATGCTGTGTGGCTTGCATGGCCGCTTTGATGTGCATCTGGACCATGTGCGCGATGTCATTGGTCTCAAAGCAGGAGTGGCCAGTTTCGCCACGCTCAACGCCTTGATGCTGGAGCACCATTCGCTGTTTGTGGCAGACACCTATGTCAATGAAAACCCGAGCGCCGAGCAACTCGCCAGCATTGCCCAAATGGCAGCCAACGAGGTGCGCCGCTTTGGTTTGCCACCAAAAGTGGCATTTTTGTCGCACTCCAACTTTGGTTCTTCCAACCGTGGCTCGGCCCGCAAAATGCGCGCTGCGCGTGATTTGTTCAAGGCCGCCTGCCCCGAGGTGGAATGCGATGGCGAGATGCAGGGCGATGCCGCCTTGTCAGAAGAGATTCGTCACGCGACCTTGCTTGACGGCACACTCAGCGGCTCGGCCAACATTCTGATCTGCCCGAACCTGGATTCAGCCAACATCTTGTTCAATGTGCTCAAAATGACCGGCAGCAATGGTCTGACTGTGGGCCCGATTCTTTTGGGTGCTGCGGCCACAGCGCATGTGCTGAACCCATCCAGTACGGTTCGCCGAGTGGTCAACATGACGGCACTGGCCGTGGCTGATGTCAGCGCCGTGCGCTGATGCTACACAAACGCCCCGATATCGGGCTTAGGTAAGTGTCGACTCGGCCGTGCACCAATAGGGTGCGCGGTCGATGTCTTTTTGAGGTTTGGCACGGCCTGAATGATTGGCATCTTTATTGCTGATTCACAATAGTATTACCCTACAAACGGAGTTCCCATGTCAAAACGCTTTTTTCTGAAAACTGCGGCCGCCTTGGTCGTTGTCAGCTTCTTTGGTCTGGCCCAGGCTCAAACCACCCCCATCAAATTTCAGCTCGACTGGCGCTTTGAGGGCCCTGCCGCATTGTTTTTGACACCTGCCGCGAAAGGCTACTTTAAAGATGTCAATCTTGATGTGACCATTGATGCAGGCAATGGCTCCGGTGGTGCCGTGACCCGGGTCGCATCGGGTGCCTACGATATGGGCTTTGCCGACCTGGCTGCGGTGATGGAATTTCATGCTAATAACCCAGATACGCCGAATAAGCCAGTGGCCGTGATGATGGTCTATAACGACACCCCCGCCTCCGTCATGGCGCTGAAGAAATCCGGTATCAAGACACCGACTGATCTGATTGGAAAGAAGCTTGGCGCACCGGTGTTTGATGCGGGGCGACGGGCTTTTCCGATTTTTGCCAAAGCCAACAACATCACGGGTGTGAACTGGACGGCCATGGATCCACCGCTGCGTGAAACCATGTTGGTGCGCGGCGATATTGATGCCATCACCGGGTTCACCTTCACATCCCTGCTGAATCTGGAGGCGCGTGGTGTCAAAGCTGAAGAGGTGGTGGTGCTGCCGTATCCGGCTTTTGGGGTCAAGTTGTATGGCAACGCGATCATTGCTTCACCCAAACTGATCAAAGAAAATCCGGCCGCCATCAGGGCTTTTCTGAATGCCTTTGCCAAGGGTGCCAAGGACGTGATTGGCAACCCGACTGCTGCTATTGCTGATGTCAAGGCACGCGACGGCATCGTCAATGTTCCGATGGAAATTAGGCGCCTGCAACTCGCCATCGACACCGTCATCAACAGCCCCAACGCGCGCACCGAAGGTTTTGGGCAAGTCAATGGACCTCGGCTCGCCCTCATGGCCAGTCAGGTGTCAGATGCGTTTAACACCAAAACCCGGGTGAATCCGGATGCTATCTGGAATGCAAGCTTTTTGCCGAGCAAGGCCGCGCTTGACGTGTTGACCAAAAAATAAGTGGCTATTTGCTTCATATTTAATAGCTGTACACGCTTATTCAACATGCTACACGGAGTTATTTGATCGATATTTATGAGCACCTCTCCTAGCCCATGGTTTGTGGATTTTTCGGATGTTTGGCTGGCCTACAACGATGAGCTTCTTGAGCAAAACCAGTTCGCCGTGGAGGCCATTGATCTGAAAGTTTGCCAGGGCGAATTTATTGCCATCGTCGGGCCTTCGGGTTGTGGAAAGTCCACCTTCATGAAATTGGCCACCGGACTGAAGATGCCGTCGATTGGCAAAATTCACATCGATCAGAAGCCCGTTATCGGTCCTCTGAAAATCTCCGGCATGGCGTTCCAGGCACCGTCCTTGCTGCCTTGGCGAACCACTGTTGACAATGTGCTGTTACCGCTGGAAATTGTGGAGCCCTACCGAAGTAATTTCAAAGCCAAACGCAAGGAATACGAGGAGCGAGCCCGCAAGTTGTTGCAAAAAGTGGGATTGGGCGGTTACGAGGATCAATTTCCCTGGCAACTCTCAGGCGGCATGCAACAGCGTGCCAGCATATGCAGGGCGCTGATTCATGAGCCCAAGATGCTGCTGCTCGATGAGCCATTTGGTGCCTTGGATGCTTTCACCCGCGAAGAGCTGTGGTGCATTCTGCGCGACCTGTGGACCGAGCAGAAGTTCAACGTGATTTTGGTCACGCATGACTTGCGCGAGTCGGTGTTTTTGGCCGACACGGTATACGTTATGAGCAAGCGGCCTGGACGTTTTGTGGTCAAACGTGAGATAGATTTACCGCGTCCGCGCGACCTTGAAATTACCTACACGAAGGAATTCACCGACATGGTGCATGAGCTTCGGGGACACATTGGTGCCATGCGCCAAGTAAGTTCCAACGTCAACCAATAAGACTTTGTAATGAACAAAAAACAAGTGGAAATCTGGTCACCCTGGCTCTTGCTGGTGTTTGTTTTGGCGTTGTGGCAAATCTTGTGTTCAGCGCTGGATGTATCTGAATTTATTTTTCCCAGCCCCTGGCGCATTTGGAACCAGTTTTGGGAATTCAGAGACAGCATTGCGGGTCACGCGTGGCGAACTTATTGGGTCACCATGGTGGGTTTTGGCTTGGCCATCGTGGTGGGGGTGCTGCTTGGCTTTGTTATTGGCAGTTCCCGCCTGGCCTATGCGGCGGTGTATCCGCTAATGACGGCTTTTAATGCTTTGCCAAAAGCCGCTTTTGTGCCGATTTTGGTAGTTTGGTTTGGAATTGGCGTGGGGCCGGCCATTCTCACCGCGTTTCTGATCAGTTTTTTCCCGATCATGGTCAATATTGCCACAGGTCTGGCCACGCTGGAGCCTGAGCTTGAGGATGTGCTGCGGGTGCTGGGTGCCAAGCGCTGGGATGTACTGATCAAGGTCGGCCTGCCACGTTCCATGCCCTATTTTTATGGCTCGCTCAAGGTGGCGATCACGCTGGCCTTTGTCGGCACCACCGTATCCGAGATGACTGCCGCCAACGAGGGCATTGGCTATCTGCTGATCTCGGCTGGTTCCTCCATGCAAATGGGTTTGGCGTTTGCTGGTCTGGTGGTGGTTGGAGCCATGGCGATGGTGATGTACGAACTCTTCAGCGCGATCGAAAAGCACACCACCGGTTGGGCGCATCGCGGTTCACAAAGTCACTGAAAAAGCCGTGCCAACGCATTTTTTCTGCCCGATAAAAGGCGGTTCGATAGTTTCAAGCCGTGACTGTTGTTGATGAGTAAATTACGGCGCTGGTGCAGAGGTTCTGGAAAACCTGAGCCATGACTTGGCACGCCCAACTAGACATCAACTACAGCTCCGAGCAGCTACGAACCGTAGCGCGCCATCGGCACAGCGGTCCATTGCGGGTCTTGCAATGCCTCTACCCCGAGGGTCAGGAGATTTGTCACAACGTGCTGGTGCATCCTCCGGGTGGCCTAGTAGGGGGTGACACGCTTGACTTGACTGTCACTGTTGGACCGGCAGCGCATGGATTAATCACCACACCGGGGGCAACCCGTTTTTACCGGTCTGCGGGTGAGCCAGCTGCGCAGCGCAGTCACATCATCCTGAGCGATCAGGCGAGGTTCGAGTGGCTGCCGCTTGAGTCCATTTGCTATAGCGGTTGCCTGGCTGAAAACCGCCTCACGCTGGAACTGGCAGCGCAGGCCGAATTCATGGGCTGGGACATCACGGCATTGGGCTTGCCTGGTGCCGGAATGCCGTTTGAGAAAGGTGGATTTTTGCAGCACATTGAAGTTCCTGGCGTTTGGCTTGAGCGCGGGCAACTACTGGCTAATGACGCGCGTTTGATGAATGGGCCGCTCGGGCTGGCAGGGCTGCGCTGCATGGCCTCACTCTTTTTTGTCGCTGGGAGCAAGATTGAGCGCAAGCGCCGCGATCAGGGACTTGAGCTGGCGCGCAATCTGCTCGCGGCGCACGCACTGCAGCTCACGGCAGCAGTGACCTGCCCAAACGATCAGGTGATGGTGCTCAGGGTGTTAGCGCCCGTGATCGAGCCGGCCATGGATTTGCTGCGCCAGGTTTGGCAGGGTTGGCGACAGTATTATTGGAATCTGCCGACAGCAATTCCACGCATTTGGGCTACTTGACGGTCGTCAGCGCCAGAGCCGCAAGCCCCATCGGGATTGCTAATCCGGCAAGCCCTGAAAAATCACCCCACCGCCCAAGCAGACATCTCCATCGTAAAGCACGGCCGATTGTCCCGGTGTGACGGCCCATTGTGCCTGCGCAAATTCTAGCGAGAAACCGTTGGAATCGGCTTCTGACAAGGTGCAGCTGGCATCGGCTTGGCGATAGCGGGTTTTAGCCGCCAGCAGGGTTGTCGAGGGCGCGGCCCCTGACACCCAACTGGGGTCCAGAGCCCGCAACTGGTGGGAAAGCAGCCAGGGGTGAGCGTGCCCCTGCACCACCCACAAGGTGTTTTTTTCCAGGTCTTTGCGCGCCACAAACCAGGGCGCGTGGTCACCCCCACCACGTTGTGCACCCTTGACTTTGAGCCCGCCAATGCCCAGCCCCTGCCGCTGGCCCAGCGTGTAGAAACTCAGGCCCACGTGTTCGCCAATGGTGTGGCCTTTGTCGTTCTTGATCGGTCCAGGTGCTTTTGCAATGTATCGGGTCAAGAAGTCTCGAAAAGGCCGTTCGCCAATAAAGCAAATGCCGGTCGAGTCCTTCTTTTTGGCATTCGGCAGGCCGATTTCCAGAGCGATGCGGCGCACCTCGGCTTTATGCAGCGCACCGACTGGAAACAGGGTGTTGGTGAGTTGCGTCTGATTGAGCCGGTGCAAAAAATAGCTTTGATCTTTACTCGGATCCAATCCTTTGAGCAGTTCATGGCGTTGGGTGTGCTGATTAAATCGCACCCGAGCATAGTGCCCGGTGGCAATTTTGTCTGCTCCCAGACGCAGGGCGTGGTCCAGAAAAGCTTTGAATTTGATTTCTGCGTTACACAAAATGTCTGGGTTGGGGGTGCGTCCGCAGCTGTATTCGCGCAAAAATTCGGAAAAAACTCGGTCCTTGTATTCGGCTGCAAAATTGACGTGTTCGATCTCGATGCCAATCACATCAGCCACCGCAGCGGCATCGACAAAATCAATATTGGAGGTGCAATAGCCGGCATCATCCACGGCTGATGCTGCCGGTCGATCGTCATCTTCCCAGTTCTTCATAAAAATGCCGATGACCTCGTAACCCTGCTGCTTGAGCAGCCAGGCCGTCACGGCGGAGTCGACACCGCCGCTCAGGCCGACTACCACTCTTTTCCCGGTGCATTGTGTGTTCATAGGGGCAGGATTATCCCAGCGCGGGATTGGGGGTTTATGCCGATGGCCGTTTTCACACGCGTTTGCTAAGCTGGGCAGCTGAATTCATTTTCCAGAGGTCCTTAGTTCATGCATTCCACTTTGCTATTTGATCGTCGTCAGTTGTTGCTGGCCGCCACTGCCACTGGTTTGGGTGCGCTCGCTCCGGCGTTATGGGCGCAATCAAAATGGCCCGTCAAACCGATCCGGTTTGTGGTGCCGTTTGCACCGGGGGGTACCTCTGAAATTGTGGCCCGCTCGGTGGCTGCTGAAATGACCAAGCAGTTGGGCCAAAACGTCTTTGTGGAGAACAAGCCTGGTGGTGCTGGTGTGATCGCGATGGAGGAGGTGGCCAAAGCCGCGCCCGACGGACACACCCTCATTTTGGGTCACGTGGGCACGCTGGCAGTGAATCCCTACATGCTCAAACACCAACCCTACGATGTCAATAAAGACTTTATTGCGGTCACCTTATTGGCCAAGGTGCCCAATGTGTTTGTGGTGCATGCCGATGTGCCGGTGAAGAATTTTCGGGAGTTTGTGGCGTATGTTAAGCAGCGGCCGGGCCAACTCAACTATGGCTCGGCCGGTAACGCCAGTGCCGGACACCTGGCGATGGAGTATCTAAAACTGGTGACGGGCATGTTCATCACGCACATTCCTTACCGGGGCACGGGCCCGCAGCTGACAGATTTGTTGGCTGGGCGCACACAAGCCTCATCGGCTGGTTTGCCTGCGCTTTCGGCGCACATCAAAAGTGGCAAGCTGCGCGCCATTGCTGTTGGTACACAGCAACGCATTTCGCAATTGCCGGACGTGCCGACGGTGGCAGAAATGGGTTTCAAGGACTTCGAGACTTCCCAGTGGTACGGCATTCTGGTACCCGCTGGTACGCCGCCCGAGATCGTCAGGCGCTTACAGGAAGAAGCGTTGAAAGCGCTCAGGTCAAGTGCCGTCACCGAACGCTTTGCCAACGACAATGCAGTCGGCGGAGGCGGTCCATCTTCCGAGTTTTCGGCCTTTATTGGACGCGAACAAAAAATCTGGAGCGATATTGTCAAACGCGCCCAAATTAAGGCGGACTAGCCGTTGCTCACAGTGGCATCTGTGTAGACCAGCTCAAGCGGGTAGCGCTGGCCCGCCAGGTAGTCCTCCATGCACTGAAGGATGAGGGGGCTACGGTGATGATCACTGCTGGCGCGAATCTCCTCCGGGGTCAGCCACAGGGTGCGCACGAT
>CAIYNH010000496.1 GCA_903927495.1 uncultured beta proteobacterium | reverse complement strand
CGCTTGCACCTGCTGGCGAACTTGCTCAAAGGTGCTGCGATATTGCGTGCAGACACCACACCACTGTGCGCACAGGCACGCAACCAGAACCGATCGAGTGGTCAGTGAGTTGGAGTTACTCATGGGGTAATGAACTCAAAAAACCAAACTCAAAACAACATAGGCAAACTGAAACATTGCAAGCAATGCGTACGGCGATTGCGGCCTGAATCGCAAGGCACTTGAATCTGCTCAGCGTGATCATTGAGTGGCCGAGGATTTGGTTTAGTCACCGAAACAGATACCCAAATCGCGCCCGGTCTGAACCGTGTCGCAATCCAGAGGAACGGCCTTCATGCGCCCGGCAACCTCCGCCAACGCGACATGGTTCACACCGGTCAGACCCAGCGCTACCATGATGCCGGTATGACCTTCGTCCAGCGCACGCACGGCTGCTGCACCAAAACGCAGTGCCGATAAGCGGTCAAACGCGGTCGGACTACCACCACGCAAGAGGTGGCCGAGCACCACCACGCGGGTGTCTTTGCCGGTTCGCTCGGCCAGATCGCGGGCGATGCGTTCCCCTATACCGCCCAGCCGCTCGGCGTGCCCGACCTCGGCTGGTGCCAGCAGTTCGCGGTGCCCGTCGGAAGGTTGGGCGCCTTCGGCCACCAGCACGATTGAATAAAGTCGACCATCAGCATCGCGCGAGCGAATTTTGGTGGCGACTTTGTCTAGGTTAAACGGGATTTCAGGCATCAAAATGGCATGAGCATTGCCGGCTATGCCAGCGTGCAAGGCAATCCAGCCGGCGTAACGGCCCATCACCTCGACCACCATCACCCGCTGATGACTTTCCGCCGTGCTGTGCAGACGATC
Source organism: uncultured beta proteobacterium (assembly GCA_903927495.1). Taxonomy (GTDB): domain Bacteria; phylum Pseudomonadota; class Gammaproteobacteria; order Burkholderiales; family Burkholderiaceae_C; genus Rhodoferax. The sequence goes on along the minus strand of CAIYNH010000496.1, from coordinate 3,756 downwards.
GAGGCATTCTGTGGCGAAACCCACCGCAGTATCAAAACCAAAGGTGGTGTAGGTTTGATCCAGGTCGTTGTCAATGGTCTTTGGCACGCCCACGACGCGCAAACCCTTGCGGTGCAAGGCTTCGGCAATGGTTAAGGAACCGTCGCCACCAATCGAGACCAAGGCATCGATCTCGTGGGTGGCAAAGTAGGTCAGGATTTCATCGGAGCGGTCAATTTCACGGGTGCTTCCGTCCGGCATTTTGATCGGAAAGTGCAGCGGATTACCCTTGTTTGTGGTGCCCAGGATGGTGCCACCCAAATGCCCAATGCCTCGTACTTTGTCGCGCGTGAGGCGGGCCACGCCTCCTTCAGCGTAGCGCTCCGGAAACAGGATGCCGTTAAAGCCATCGCGAATGCCGTAGCATTCCCAACCCCGGTTGGCGGCGGCGATCAAGACCGACTGGATCACTGCGTTCAGACCAGGTGCATCACCCCCGCCGGTGTTGACTGCGATACGTTTGATAGGGCTTTTCATGTTTATTACTCCGTAAATGATAGCTGCCTACGCTTATCTGGCGTGCGCTAGAGGTGTATTTCTCGTTAAAATCAGGCAATCGGGTGCAGTCGGCCTAGCTTGTGGGCCAGCTCAATCGCTGAACTAACCCCCATTTTGTCAAAAATATTGGCCCGATGAAACTCTACCGTGCGCGGCGTGATCCCCAAATGGTCGGCAATGTTCTTGTTGTAGTGCCCGCGAATCAGTTCGTCAAGCACCTCGCGTTCGCGCGGACTCAAAGAAACCAGGGCCTGTCGCAAGCGACTGGATTCCTGTTTTTCATCAACCACCGCTGTCGCTGCTGCCAACGCCTGCTCAATGCGGTCAACCAGTTCATTGTCTTGAAACGGTTTCTCCAGGAAGTCCCAAGCGCCGTTCTTGACAGCGGTCACTGCCATGCCGACATCGCCGTTGCCAGTCAGAAAAAGCACAGGCCATGGGCAGCCGAGTGCCTTGACTCGTTCAAAAGTTACCAAACCTGACAACGGGGCCATGCGGACATCCAACAGCACAACGGCATGACCCCAGTCGCCTTGAAGTGCCTCGGCTGCGTCCAGAAAAGCCTGTCCACCGTTCCAGGTTCTGGCCTGGTAGCCGCGTGAGTCAAAAAGCCATGACAAACCATCCCGGATGTCAGGGTCATCGTCAACAATATGAATAGCGGGTCGGCTCATGTGTTCTCCTCAGAAGCATCTTTGGGTGCCGCCGCACAAACGTCGACCAGCGGCAAGTAGACGGAAAAACAGGCACCCCCCAGGACGGGATCGCGCGAGACTTCAATTCGCCCATGATGGGCCTCGACAATGGATCGACAAATGGCCAGTCCCATGCCCATACCGCCTTCTTTGGTGCTGAAGAACGCATTAAAAATGGCACTGTGGGCATCGTCAGCGACACCTGGGCCGGAATCTCCCACAGCCAGTTTGGCCATGTTTTGAGCAGCCTCCCGCGTCAACAACACCCTCACCTTGGGCGGCGTGTGGCTTCCTTTGAGTGCCCAGTCATGGGCATTGCCAAGCAGGTTGCTGATCAAATGCTCCAGCAGCAATTCATCTGCTTCTATCCAAATCGCTTGTGTTGGTGCCACCCAACTCACGTTGCCGCCTAGGGCATCGCTGGCGAGCACGCGGCGCATCAGGTTCACCAAGTCCATCCGCTGACGCGATAACTCACGCCGACGGGCAAAGGCGTTCACCCGCTGGATGATGCCACCGGCTCGCTCAGCCAAACGGGCCATGCGCTCAACCACCGGCAGCAATTCTTCCAGGGTGATGGTTTCGCCATGCAAACGATTCAGTAACCCGGTGGCAAAACTGCTCAAAGCGCCCAGTGGTTGGTTCAGTTCATGAGCCAGGGTAGATGCCACTTCACCCATCGCCACCAACCGACCCGAGGCCTCCAGTTTTTCTTGCTGTAGCGCGGCCACGTGCTGGGAGCGTTTGCGCTCGCTGATATCGAGTACTGAGCTCATCCAGCCAATTTGCTGGCCATTGGCCGTGTTCAAAGGCGCTTCGTGGATCAACACATCGATCAGGCGGCCATCTCGATGTTCAAACTGTACTTCCACGCCATCGTCGTGGGTGCCTTGGGCGATGATGGCACGATGCACCAGTCGCAATTCGTCGGTCTGAGCAGCGGGCCAATAGGGCAGGGGCGTGGTCTGACCCACCAGTTCGCTCGCGTTGTAACCGACCATGCGGCAAAAAGCGTCGTTGACATACAAAATCTTACCGCTCAAATCCCAGGCCCGCAGTCCGATCGTCACCGAGTTTTCCATCGCCGTACGCAGTGCCACCTCGGAATGTAAATGGGCTTGCACCAACTGACGTTTGTCAATATCACGGCGAAGTGCGTACAGGCTGAACAGCATGCCGATGAGAAACAAAAGCGCCACCAAAAAAAACATACGCGGTACCGTGGCTGACTGGTTTTCCGTCAATCCAACATGCAAAAATAAATTCGTGCCAGGCAGGCTCATCGCCGCCCGGTAAGTCGCCATGTCTTGTGGTTGATCCGGATCGGTGCCATTTTCGTCGCCCAGGAGTTGCACCCTGTGACTCTGTGCAAACCAGTTGGGAAGCAAGGCTGTGACGGCACGCTCGACCGCGACAGCAGCCAGATAGTTGCCGACAAATTGGCCCCGATCAAAATATGGCACAGCAAGCCAAACCACATCGGTCAGATGACCGTCTGTCTTGCGCATCAAACCAGCGTAAGCTGCCCGACGCAAGCCACGGGTGGTGGTTTGCATCAGCGCCAGCGCTTGGGCGTTGTCGGCGTGCGCAGTCCAGTCAAACTGCCAGCGCTCTGGCCCTACCCGCAGATCATCTAGTCGACCAGCTGCCAGCCAGCCATGCGACAGCACCACACCGGCCTCTCGCCAAAGCAAGCCCCCTTGCAAAGCCACAGTGGGCATAGCTGCACCCAACGTAGGGTCGGGCACAAGGACGTTGCTGCGATTTGCCTCGAGCAATGCCTGCCTGGCCAGCACCAGCAGGTCATCTTCGAGTCGGCGAAAGTGAAACTGGACGTTTTGTTCCAGCCATTGTGCATCTGCTGCACGTTGACGAGCCGCTTCATCAGCCTCGAAATTGCTCAGATACAGCACCAGCAGTAATACCGACCCCACCAGCAAAGCCAACAACCCCAGCAGCCACAGTAATGCACGCCGGTTGCGCACGCCAAGTCGCGGCAGCGGCTGTTGCAGCAAGGCGAAATCAAGCGATTGGTCGGTGGCAGTAACGGAGCTATTGCTCATTTTGTTTTGAATAAGTCCATTTCCAATTCTTTCGTGTCTAAGCATCGAGCCGCAGACATTGCTGCAGCAAGACAAGTCGAAGCAACATCGACGAGGGAAGATTTAATAATGAAATAAGTCCCCGCATAATAGCCAGCATGAGTAACCCCAATCCTGCGCAGATGATAGACCGCCGGCAGTGGCTGAAAGCTTCAGCGACAGGCTTGCTGCTGCCAATGGCTTTTAGAAGCGATGCGGCCAACTCCATTGTCCTGCGGTTTTCGCACGTGGTTGCGCAAGAAACACCCAAAGGGCTGGCGGTCAAACACTTTAAGGAATTGGTGGAACAACGCTACCCTGGTTCGCCCATTGCTTCGAAACCTTCGGTCGCTACCCAAAAGCCATCGGCCGCCGAGCGAACGGTGCCGCTGTTTAATCCGCCGTTTGAGGACGAACATGCGGCCAAAAACTGGCGAACTGCG
>CAIYNH010000495.1 GCA_903927495.1 uncultured beta proteobacterium | reverse complement strand
CACGCTCATCGTGATGTTCTCCGGTACACCCATTGCATTTGCATTGGGGAGTGTCGCGGTTTTATTCATGTACGGATTTATGCCGGCATCGGCATTGGATACGGTGGCGCAAAACGTCTACGAAGAGATGGCGAGCATCACATTGCTGTCGATTCCGTTGTTCATTCTCAAGGGCGCTGCGATTGGTAAATCCAGAGCCGGCCAGGATTTGTACGCGGCGATGCATGTCTGGATGAACAAGATCCCCGGGGGATTGGGGATTGCAAATGTGTTCGCCTGCGCGTTGTTCGCGGCCATGGCCGGTTCGAGCCCAGCCACATGTTCTGCGATCGGCTCGGCGGGTATTCCTGAAATGCGTAAGCGGGGGTATTCGCCAGGCTTTGCGGCTGGGATCATTGCCGCGGGCGGAACATTGGGCATTTTGCTGCCGCCCTCCATCGTGATGATTTTGTATGCTGTGGCAGCTGAGCAATCGCTCGGACGCCTGTTTCTGGCCGGGATTGGCCCAGGTATCTTATTGGTAGCACTGTTTGCAGGCTACGCGGTCGTTAGAGCCCGAAAAGAGTACAAACAAGCGCTGCTCATTTACCAGCAAGGGGGCATCAAGTCAGCCTATCTGGACGATGAGCATTTCAGCTTCGCACAAAAGGTTGAAATGCTACCCCGCGTACTTCCCTTTTTGACCCTGCTGATTGGTGTCATGGTGGCTTTGTATGGTGGCCTAGCGACACCGTCGGAGACCGCTGGGCTGGGCGGCTTGATGGCGCTGGGCTTGATTGCCGTGATTTATGGCATTTGGCGTCCCAAAGACATCGGGCCCATTTTGACCTCCACACTGAAAGAATCGACCATGCTGATGCTGATCATCGGCATGTCGCTGCTGTACAGCTACGTGATGAGCCACTTGCACATCAGCCAGGGTGCGGCCCAGTGGATCGTCGGTATGCAGCTCTCCAAATGGCTGCTGTTGGGCGTGATCTTGCTGATGGTGATTGTGCTGGGTTTCTTTTTGCCACCGGTATCGATCATTTTGATGACAGCGCCCATCATCTTGCCGCCGCTCAAGGCGGCCGGATTTGACTTGATCTGGTTTGGTGTGGTGATGACGATCGTGATGGAAATGGGCTTGATCCACCCACCGGTGGGCCTCAACATTTTTGTAATCAAAAACGTGGCCCCCGACATCCCCCTGAAAGACGTGATCTGGGGAGTCATGCCCTTTGTTGGATTGATGTTTGGCGCGGTGTTTCTATTGTGCTTTTTCCCAGGCATCGTCACCGGTCTGCCGAATCTGGTGATGGGTGTCAAGTGACATGAACGGCGCATCGTCGCGCTGGCATCTGCAAGCGCAGGGGCGGGAACGTCGATTGGGACGCGCTGCGCAAGCCTTGGGAAGGCAATTGCAAGGTAAGCGTGTGGCCACCGAGGCGGCAACCCTCTTGCTGGGCGCGGTACTGGAACCCTTTGACCGGGTCTGCCTGGAAGGCAATAACCAAAAACAGGCGGATTTTCTGGCACGCTGTTTGACCCAACTGGATCCGGCCCAGGTGCATGATTTGCACATGCTGCAATCGGTGCTAGCCTTGCCTGAGCATCTGGATGTGTTTGAGAGCGGTATTGCTACCAAGCTCGACTTCTCTTTCTCTGGTCCACAAAGCGCCCGACTGGCCAAACTGGTGGCTGCCGGGCAAATCCAGATCGGTGCGATTCATACTTACCTGGAACTGTTCAGCCGTTATTTTGTCGATTTGACTCCACGTGTAGCATTGGTCTGCGCGCAAGCAGCGGATGCTCATGGCAACCTTTTTACCGGGGCCAACACCGAAGATACTCCGGCCATTGTGGAGGCCACGGCATTCAAGAATGGCATTGTGATTGCGCAAGTCAACGAGTGGGTGGACACGGTTGCGCGCGTGGACATTCCGGGCGACTGGGTCGACTTTGTCATTCTGGCTCCCAAGTCCAATGTGATCGAGCCGCTGTTTACCCGCGACCCGGCGCAAATCTCCGAGATCCAGGTGCTGATGGCAATGCTGGCCATCAAGGGCATTTATGCCGAATACGGTGTGCAGCGCCTCAATCACGGTATTGGGTTTGATACCGCCGCGATTGAGTTGCTGTTGCCGACCTATGCCGAATCACTCGGTTTGAAGGGCAAAATTTGCAGCCACTGGGCGCTCAATCCGCACCCAGCCCTGATTCCTGCCATTGAGGCCGGCTGGGTGCAATCGGTGCATTCGTTTGGCTCCGAGCTGGGCATGGAAAACTACGTCCGCGCCAGACCCGACGTGTTCTTTACCGGCGCTGACGGCAGCCTGCGCAGCAACCGGGCGCTGTGCCAGGCCGCTGGTCACTATGCCTGCGACATGTTCATCGGCTCTACACTACAAATTGACCTGAATGGTCACAGCTCTACCGCGACCCTGGGGCGCATTGCGGGCTTTGGTGGAGCCCCCAATATGGGAGCGGACGCACGCGGCAGACGCCATGCCACGCCGGCTTGGCTCAAAGCCGGGGCGCAGGCGCGCCAAGGTCGCAGCGGCATGTCTGCCATGCCCCGCGGGCAAAAACTGGTGGTGCAAATCGTTGAAACCTTTCGCGAACACATGCAACCGGCCTTTGTTGAACAACTCGATGCCTGGCAACTTGCCGAGCAGGCGCACATGGAGATTCCGCCGGTAATGATTTATGGCGACGATGTCACCCACATTTTGACCGAGGAAGGGATTGCAAATTTGCTGCTGTGCCGCACCGATGAAGAGCGCGAACAAGCCATTCGCGGGGTGGCCGGTTACACACCAGTGGGCTTGGCACGCGACAAAATCTTGGTAGAGAACCTGCGCGACCGGGGCATTGTGGTGCGCGCCGAAGACCTCGGTATCGACAAACGCGATGCCAAACGCAGCCTGCTGGCTGCGCGCAACATGCGCGACCTGGTGCGGGCCTCGGGCGGGCTGTATGACCCACCCAAACGGTTTCGCAACTGGTAACACCCAAGGACAACTCAGTGGAAACGCTTCACTTTGAATTCGCTGGCAATCAAACACCAGGCCGCTTCAAGCCAATTTTGGTCGGGGTGGTGGGCTCTGGCAATCTGGAAGTGATGCTTGAATCTGTAGCAAGACCGGCGTGCCTGATTGACATCACCACCTCGGCCCGAGGTTTTGGCAGCATTTGGCAGGCCGTGGTGACAGACTTCCAAGCACGGCACGAGCTTGCGGGAGTCACAATTTCGATCAACGATATGGGTGCCACGCCAGCGGTGGTGAGCTTGCGACTCGATCAGGCGGCGGCGGCTTTGCCCAAGACCATACGGGCGCAAACGTGAATCTCAGTTTTGCCGAAGCCACGGCCCGCGAACGACTCGCCCAATTGCTCGATGCTGATTCGTTCTACGAAATTCTGGGTCCATCCGAGCGTGTGGTCAGTCCGCATTTGGCGCTGTTGGGCTTGCCTGCGGCGTTTGACGATGGCGTGGTGATTGGTGAGGGCTTGCTGAATCACAAAGCCGTTTTGATTGCCGCACAAGAAGGCGAGTTCATGGGGGGAGGTGTGGGCGAAGTGCACGGGGCCAAGCTGGTGGGCTTGTTGCAGCGCGCCCTGCGCGTCAAGCCCGCAGCCGTGCTGGTCCTGGCCGAATCCGGCGGCGTGCGGCTGCACGAAGCCAATGCCGGTTTGATTGCGGTGTCTGAGGTCATGCGCGCGCTGCTGGCTGTGCGGGCCGCCGGCATTCCGGTGCTAATGCTGATTGGCGGGTCCAACGGCTGCTTTGGCGGGATGGGCCTGATTGCACGATGCGCAGATACCGTGATCATGAGCGACGTGGGTCGCCTCGCCATGTCCGGCCCCGAGGTCATCGAATCCGCCAACGGGGTTGAGGAGTTTGACTCGCGCGACCGCGCTCTGGTGTGGCGCACCACCGGCGGCAAACACCGCTATTTGATGGGCGATTGCGATGTGCTGCTGGAAGACGATTTGGCAGCCTTTCGGGCGGCAGCGATTGCAACGTTGCACAGATCATTGCCACTGAATTTGGCAACTATGGAAGCGGAGCATGAGCTATTAACGGCACGCCTGAATGACTACAGTGATTGCCAGGATGCGCTCGACATCTGGCAGCGTTTAGGGATTGTCAACCCGGCATCGGTGACTGATCTTGAAGCGAATGCACTGCCGCCACTAAAGGCCAGCGCCATCTTGCCAAGCGTCATCCGCACCAGCGAAGTCGCCATATCAGCCACGCTTGAATTACAGAAAAATCAACCCCTGAAAACCTTGCTGGCAGCGCTCTTTGGCGAAGCGCATGGCATCACCGTTGCGGGCGATTTGATCAGCGGTACAGGCATCATGGCACCGCATGAGACTCTTGCTAACCCGCTTGAAGCGCAGCCCAGCACAACGCCAGCGACGGTCATCGGCACCACCCACCACGCGGCCATTGGAGTCGAGTTGGCTCTGGCGCAGGCCCAGCAGGTGCTACAAACGGTTCGGCATCACCCCAAACGGGCGATCGTGTTATTGATAGACACCCAAGGCCAGCGACTACGCCACCGAGACGAGTTACTGGGCATCAACCGTTACATGGCGCACATGGGCTGCTGCCTTGAGCTGGCACGCCAACAAGGGCATCGGATCATTGCGCTGGTGTATGACCAGGCTCTATCAGGCGGCTTCATCACCTCCGGACTGATGGCCGATGCCTGCTACGCACTGCCCCAAGCCGAGATTCGCGTGATGCGCTTGCCGGCCATGGCGCGCGTAACAAAAATTGACGAAGCACGACTCACTGAGTTGTCCAAATCAAACCCTGTGTTTGCGCCAGGTGTCGAAAATTTTGTTGCCATGGGTGGCATCCAGTCATTGTGGCGAGATGACTTGCAAAACTGCTTACGGCAGGCCCTGGCCGAAGCCACAAGCCCAGACGATCGGGCCCAGTTGGGTGCCGCTCGCGGTGGCCGCGCTCTGGCCGCTGGCGTTGCCCAACGCATACAAAATTTGAGCCTGTAACGTCCGTCCATCTTGTTCTAGCAGCTATATTTTTATGAGCAAAGTGAATGTCTGAGCTGCGCCGCAATCAACTGCTCTGGCTGACCGAAGCTGGCTGGCAAGCGATGCTGGCTTCTGACCAATTTAAATCACAGCCGTCAACCCAGGCCGTCCTGTCCCATTGGTGTCTACATCAGCTACCGGTGGTGCTCACTCGACAACCAACTGACATGGCAATCGATCAGTTGGGTGTCGGCCTGCCAGCACCGACACAATGGCGGCGGCGCAAGTTCGCCTTGCGGGTGTCTGCCAACGAAATTCAGTGCGCAAAGGAGTTCCCAACGCTGAGCCAAATCGCTACTGCCAACACTTGGGGCAAAGCCGCTTTTGAGCTGGATGCGGCGTTGTTTCAAAGCGGCGTTCAAGCCCGGGTGTACGGCTCTTTCGGCTGGCAGTTTTTAACCCGACTGGCTTATGTCCACGCAGCCTCTGACCTGGATCTCAGCCTGCAGGTGATGCATCTTGACCAGGCCCGCCAAGTGCTTGTTATTCTCACTCAAGCCAAGCTGCCACAGCGTCTGGATGGTGAAGTTGTATTCGCCAACGGACAAGCGGTGGCTTGGCGCGAACTGGCGCAGTTGTTGGCTGGTCAGGTGTCGCAGATTCTGATGAAAGACCGTGATCGTGTTGCTTTGCTGAATCTGGAAGATTTACGTGCCATAGCCTGCGGTGAACGAGAAACTTTACATGCTGGCTTGGCCTGAGAGCACTGGCGCAGCAACACCAAGGCTTTGCTCGCAGCGTGTGGGTCGCGCCGCCGTGCGGGCGCTGTACGCTGAAATCTCGCTGGAGCCCAAACCTGGCCTGGTGTCATTCAGAGACAGCGGCAGCCACCAGGACATGAATAGCAGCACCTTCATGCGAAGCTTGTTTGCACTGCGCAACTACTTCACCCAAATGAGCCAAGCGGGGTCAGACGGTCAAGCATTTGGAGTTCTGCAAAGCCTGGGTCAGCAAGCCGAGACGCGCATGCTGAGGGCAACCCGGGGCATCAACACCCACCGGGGTGCCGTGTTTGGTCTGGGCTTGTTGTGCGCCAGTGCCGGACAACTGCAGCAGCAAGGACTGGCTTTCAGCCCGCATGGTTTACGCCATGTGCTGCTGACAAGCTGGGGTCAGGCGCTTGCCGAGCGAGCCAGTGCAGCCAAATTGGGCAGACCTAAGTCACATGGTCAGCAGGTGGCGCAACGCTTCGGCTTGCGCAGCGCAGGCGATGAAGCTGCGCTGGGGTTTCCATGTTTGTTTGAAGTGACCTGGCCTGCGCTGCAACAGGCCTTGACTCGCGGTGCCGGTGCGCGTG
>CAIYNH010000494.1 GCA_903927495.1 uncultured beta proteobacterium | reverse complement strand
CGGTCAAATGAATATCACCAGTGGCCTGAAAGAGGGGGGCATCAGCGTCAACGCGCAAGCCATGGAGCGTGCCGCCCTGCGCGGCTACGCCACCGCCACCGATCTGGCCGACTATCTGGTTAAAAAGGGCTTGCCTTTCCGTGATGCCCATGAAACTGTGGCCCACGCCGTCAAGGCCGCCATTTCGCATCAGGTCGATTTGTCAGAGCTGCCTTTGGCGGTGCTGCAGGGTTTTAATGCGTCGATTGAAAAAGATGTGTACGACGTGCTGAGCTTGCGCGGCTCACTAAATGCCCGTGACATTCTGGGCGGTACAGCACCCAATCAGGTGCGGCTGCAGATTGCCCGGCATTGGGCGCGGTTAAGCTAAGGGTTAGGGTTGCCAGGGCGGGGTAAATTCTTTGCCCTTTGAACTTGATTAATTCGCTAAGCGTAAGCGAGCATCGAAGGTTCCAGCAAGGGTGCAATCAGATTGAAGCGGGCTGACGGCAAGCGTCTGCGGTAAATTTTCAGAGCGGCGGCGGTTAAGTTCACGTAGCCGCTCAGGTTGGCTTCAAGGTGCCTGGCCATCCAGCTCACCCCCGCATCGGTTTCGCATAGCCAGATCCGGTTTTTTCCAAAATCGGGCCGCAGATCTTCGATCGCGCCCGCGATCACCAATTGATCGAAATAGCCCCACAAATAGCGTGGTGGCGTACCCCCCGCCCAGGGGAGTCCATTCTTGCGGGCATACATGTGGTTGTGCCCGAAGGTCAGGTCGATCAGCACTTTTTTAAACGGTAGATGGTCAGATGACTCAATCCAGCAATGGTAGGCACCACCTTTTTGATTCGCGAAAGCCCTGTCGTCAGCCATCACAATCAGTTGATTGGCACCGGAATCAATGGCCGCCAAGCCTGCTACCGGGCGAAATTCGCGCTCCAGCGCAATCGTCGCGAGATTCGCGCCCACCACTGCAAATACATGGCACAGCGAGCAATAGTCCGCCGGAAAATAAGTGCGAATGACCTCACGCACCGATGCTGCGATGTGATTACGGGTGTGATTGATGGCGGTGAGGGGCATGTCTTGGCGGGTGATGGATCGAAGCGACCGGACCCTATTCCCTACATCGGCAGAAAATGGTTGGTCTTTACCCCTCATTTCCAGATTTATAGCAAAACCACCTTCAGTCATGTTGTGACGCTGTACTCGGCTGCTGGGCCGAACCTTGGCTGTGCTTTGTCACTTTTACGGTGTGTTTTTTAGGCATTTGCCCCCACCCTCTTCAGGGTTGGGGTAAAGCGTGGCAGCATCAGGCAAGCCTCGGCATTGGAGGGTGAAAAACACCGGTCTGCCGCCTCAGTGTGAGGCAACCACTGGTAAGCGGTGTGCTCACGGGGACTCAAGCGCACCGGCGTTGCCTGCGGTACTTCAAGGCCAAACAAATGCTCGGTGTTGCTGATTACCCCTGGTGCATAACGATGATGCCAGCGGGGGTAGATCTCGTAAATATTTTCAAGCTGCCAGTCGCGCAAGTTGGCCTCGAACATGGCACCGGGCCGACAATCGATGCCGGTTTCTTCCCAGACTTCACGCCTGGCCGTTTGCTCAAACGACTCATTCAAAGCATCTTTGCTGCCCGTCACCGACTGCCAATAGTCATCAGCATCAGCGCGTTTGATCAGCAGCACATCAAGCGCCGGGGTGTAGATCACAACCAGAACCGACTCGGGGATTTTGAAGCTCACAGTAATGAATGGTACTTCGACACCAATTAAATTTTTAGTAGCCGCTTTATCAAAAGCGTCGAAAAATCCTGCCGATGACCAGCGACAACATACAAATAGGTATCGTAGGCTATCCGTCGGTAGACCAGCTTGTGGTGCGATGTGTAAACGTTCTGATAGTCCAGAATGCCCACCAAAACCAGTGCTTGGACTGGCGTTCCATTAAGAAATCCCGAGTCGACTTTTGCCAGTTTGTCAAAAATCTCGTCTTCAGCTTTCAGCCAAGACTCTTCGCCCCACTTGTCCAGCATGTATTCCTGCAGCGAAAGCAAGTCATCTTGAGCATCTGGAAGAATGATGACGGCCATTATTTGCGGCTTTGACGGGCAGCCAGCAACTGCGCCCGAGAATCAGCAGCCGAAATGCCTTTGCCTTGCAAGCGATATTTTTCACCCAGGGCGATGATTTTCAGAGCCGCGATCAGCGCTTGCTTCTCCTGGTACTGCTTAACGGCTTCAATCACCATGCTGGCTTCCCCATTTTGGGTAATGATGAACGGATTGCCGTTCAACTCCAGGTCTTCTGAAATCTGAGCAGCGTGACTTTTTAAGTAGGAAATGGACTTGATATTGGCAATGGACTGCATATTGACCTCGGTGCAATGATGCGCCTGAATTTAGTACCGAATTCAGTTGATGTCAAGCGAGAGCGAGTTTAAGGGATGAATTGGGGCAACACTGTGGGTTGCTGCGTACCAGGTCACCAGTCCAGCGACCGCAACGCTAGCGATGCGTGCAGTGATCATGCTGGGCTCAGAAAAACTGCTTGGAAAAATTGGCCACTGCAATGGCAATCATCGCGCCCATCATCCATTTCAGCAAATTCAGGTCGGCTTTGATAGGGCTGAGCTCAGTCTGCAAGTCCTTTTTAGTGACCAGCTCAGATTCGTCAATGGCAGCACGCATTGCCTCAGTCAGACCTTCGGCTTGCTTTTCATCAAAGCCAGCGTCTTGCAGCTTGCGAACAAATTTGTGCGTGTCAAAGGTGATGGTTGCCATGAGTGAAAGTATACCTTCGACACCACGCGAGTGGCAAAAATCAGCAAAAAACCCCGCCAGGTGGCTCGGGCGGGGTTTTAAAAGTTTTTAACCTTAGCTGACTTGCGTCAGCGCTCGATTAGAACGAGTACATCACACCAAAAGTGAGAATAATTGTAATCCGACCCCAATTAAATACCCTAAGAGCTGTGGGTCGTGGCGTACCACGTTACCAGTCCGGCAATGACGGTGAAAATAATGATTGCAGTGATCATGGTTGTTTCCGCAAAAAAAAAGACATGACGAGAAGTATAGGGCAGACAACAAAAAGAACGCCAATTTCCAAGTGTGACAAAGGGCTATGGCCAGTTGAACCCACAACTGCCCCGATGAATGCGGAGGCGGCAATGGTGTCAATAAAACGCGCCAAGCCTTCTTTTTGCTCTTTGGAAAACCTCATGCTCTGATTTTCATCCAAGTTAAAGTAGCCATGCTTGAAAGTATACCGTCGACGTCACGCGAGTGGCAACCATCAGTAAAAAACCCCGCCAGGTTACCCGGG
>CAIYNH010000493.1 GCA_903927495.1 uncultured beta proteobacterium | reverse complement strand
GTTCACCCACACCGGCAAACACAGACAGGCCGCTGTGCGCCTTGGCAATGTTATTGATCAGTTCCATCATGTTCACGGTTTTGCCCACACCGGCACCACCGAATAAGCCCACCTTGCCGCCCTTGGCAAACGGACAAACCAAATCAATCACCTTAATACCAGTTTCAAGTAATTCTTGAGACGGGCTAAGCTCATCGTACGTAGGGGCTTTACGGTGAATAGACGACAACTTCTTGGAGTTCACCGGACCACGTTCATCAATGGGGTTACCCAACACGTCCATGATGCGTCCCAATGTTGCAGTACCGACTGGAACTGAAATCGGGTTATGGGTGTTGCTCACCATCAAACCACGGCGCAAACCGTCACTTGATCCGAGCGCAATCGTGCGCACGATACCATCACCGAGTTGCTGTTGCACCTCCAAAGTCAGAGTTGACCCTTCAAGTTTGAGTGCGTCATAAATCTTGGGCATGTGATCTCGTGGAAATTCCACGTCAACCACAGCACCAATGCACTGAACAATCTTGCCTTGAACGATTGCGTTCGTATTTGCGTTCTCTTGAGCCATTTGGTTTTGCTCCAATAAATTTAAATCTTGCTTAGCTTGGGTCAGTTATGCGCCAATGGCGGCTGCGCCCGAGACGATTTCCGACAGTTCTTTGGTAATGGCTGCCTGACGGGTCTTGTTGTAGACCAGCTTGAGTTCACCAATCACATTACCAGCGTTGTCGGTGGCAGCCTTCATCGCGACCATCCGAGCGGCATGCTCTGATGCCATATTTTCGGCCACAGCTTGAAATACCAGCGCCTCCACATACCGCACCAACAAATCGTCGATAACGGTCTGAGCGTCAGGCTCATAAATGTAGTCCCAGCCATGTTTAGCACCACTGGCTGCTTCGCTGGCACGGGTTTCGTCCTGTAACACAGCGGCAGACAAGGGCAGCAACTGCTCAAGCACCACTTCCTGTCTCATCGTGTTGACAAAGCGGGTGTAAGACAGATACAAGGTATTGATTTCGCCTCTTGCATATGCATCAAGCAACACCTTGACCGGACCAATCAAGCGATCCAAGTGCGGACGGTCACCCAATTGCGTCACGTGTGCAACAACCTTGGCACCAATTCGGTTCAAGAAACCAAAACCTTTGTTGCCAATAGCCACCGCTTGGGTCGTCATACCAGCGGCATGAACTTCCTTGAGCTTGTTGGTGACACCACGCAACACGTTGGTGTTAAGGCCGCCACATAAACCCTTGTCGGTAGTTACCACAATCATGCCAACGCTTTTGGACTGATTGGTCTTCATGAAGGCATGAACGTACTCAGGGTTTGCCTCACCCAAATGTGCCGCAATATTGCGAATTTTTTCGGCATACGGCCTGGCAGCCCGCATGCGCTCCTGGGCTCTGCGCATTTTGGAAACGGAAATCATCTCCATGGCTTTGGTGATCTTCTTCGTACTCTCGAAGTTTTTGATCTTGCCGCGTATTTCCTTGCCTGTTGCCATATTGGTCTCCTAAAGATGTAAGGTGACCTTAAGCAAAAGACTTCTTGAAGGCGGATACAGCAGTGTTCAACTCAGCCTCAGCATCTTTGTCCATTGCCTTACTGGTTTCAAGCTTTGACAGCAACGCTGCGTGCTTGTCCTTCAAATAGCCATGCAGACCATGTTCAAATGCCAGCACTTTGTTGACAGCGATGTCATCAAGGTAGCCCTTGTTAACTGCGAACAAGGTGGCACCCATCAGGGAAATCGACAAGGGACTGTACTGGGCTTGCTTGAGCAACTCGGTGACACGTGCACCTCGGTCGAGCTGCTTGCGGGTCGCTTCATCCAAGTCGGATGCAAACTGCGCAAACGCTGCCAACTCACGGTACTGAGCCAGGTCGGTTCGAATACCACCTGAAAGGTTTTTAATCAGTTTGGTCTGGGCAGCACCACCGACTCGCGACACCGAAATACCGGCATTGATAGCGGGGCGGATACCGGCATTGAACAAGCTGGTTTCCAGGAAAATCTGGCCATCAGTAATAGAAATCACATTGGTTGGCACAAACGCCGATACGTCACCAGCTTGGGTTTCGATGATCGGCAATGCGGTCAACGAACCGGTTTTACCTTTTACGGCACCTTTGGTGAAATCCTCAACGTATTTCTCGTTGACGCGAGCTGCGCGCTCCAACAAACGACTGTGGAGATAGAACACATCGCCTGGGTAGGCTTCACGGCCTGGTGGACGGCGCAAAAGCAAAGAAACCTGGCGATAGGCCACCGCTTGTTTGCTCAAATCATCATAAACAATCAAAGCGTCTTCGCCGCGGTCACGG